>NZ_JBHWVI010000068.1:0-36378 GCF_042737005.1 Streptomyces sp. NPDC060027 | reverse complement strand
GGCTCGGGTGACGCCGCCCCCTCAGCGCGTACACCCGAGGTCGGCGCGGAACACACAAGGCACATCACAAAGCGCACAACTCGCAACTCGCAACTCGCAGCGGGCAACGGGCAACGGGCAACGGGCAACGGGAGTGCTACTCGACCGGCAGCGCGTCCCGCATCGCCCTCGCGGTGGACGCCGGGTCGTAGCCCTCGGGGACTCCGGGGACCAGGATGATGTCCCCCGCGATGTGCCGCGAGCGGAGGGGGGCGATCTCCCGGTAGGCGGGCGAGTCCCACCACGCACGCGCCTCGGCGATCGCGGGAAAGCCGATCACCACGACATGGCCGGGCCAGCTGCCCTCCATCACCTCATGCTGCGTGGCATGCACGAGGAAGCGGCCACCGTACGGCTCGAAGGTGGCGCCGATGCGCTCGACGTACTCGGCGATCTCCGGGTGCGGCGCGGCTTCCCTCAGATGGGCGATGGCGTACGCGGTCATGACATCCTCCGGCGGTCGGGGCTCCGTACACGAACGACCTTGGCAGCCGCGCGCACCGGAGTCGATTACCCAAGAGGTAACCGGCGCCCTCGGCGGGATCGGGCGCCCGGGATCCGGCGGCCCGCTCGGGACAGCCGTGGAAACCCCCGACCCAGCACCTGGGGCTGCTGCCGGGCGAGTCCCAGCAGGTCACGCTGTCCTGGCCGACCGCCGCGCTCCCCTCCGGTCGTCCCTCACCGCGAGGGGAGGCGTTCAACGGCCCTCCGCCGTCGGCCCCTTCCTGGCACGAATGCCCGTTTTACCCCCGAAACCCCGCCCTCGACGTGCGTTCTCGCTGCTCAGGGGCTTGTCGCTGCCACGGTTGCCTGGTCTTCTGTACGCCGGTGATCGATGGCGCGTCGCCTCACCACGGTCTGTCCGCGGCCCGTGGTGAGGGGAGGCCGGCGGGAAAGGCGACAACGTGGACTCAGTGGCTGGGCAGGACATCCGGAGGGGACTGCCCGAAGGGCTGGGTGCGGCGATACGCGGGACCGCCGAGGACATCGCCGCGCTGCTGGGGCCCGATGCCGACATGGAGCTCCGGATTCCCGGGGCGGAGTGGAGTGTCGGAGAGGCGGCGGCGCATCTGGCCGTGGCCAACGAGCTCATGGCGGAGCTCGCGGCAGGACAGGCGCGCCCCTACGGGGACGGCACACCGCAGGGCCTCGCCGAGGCCAATGAGCGGTCGCTGGCGGAGTTCGGGGAGCGGGCGGCCGAACCGCTGGCGGCGATGATCGTCCGGCACGCCGATGCCTGTGTGAAGGCGTTGGAGGAAGGGGCGGCGGAGGACCCCGTCGTCACTCCGCTGGGCCCCATGAGCCCGCAGGAGCTGGGGTCGTATCTGCTCACGCACATGCTCGGCCACGGCTACGATCTCGCCCGCGCGCTGGGCCGGGCGCACATGATCGACCGGGTCCGGGTCGGGCTGACCCTGCCGTTCATGCTCACGGCGATGCCCCGGGTGACCGATCCGCTCCGCACGGCCGGGATGAACGCCCGCTACGACATCCGGCTGTGGGGCGGCGGCCGGTTCGGCGTGACCCTGGCCGACGGCGTCCTGTCCGTCGACCGGCAGCCACCGGCCGGGCCGGACTGCACCATCCTCATCGAGCCGGTCACCTTCCTCCTGATGGGACTCGGCCGCCAGGGACAGGCGGGCCCCATCGCCCGCGGCCGCATCCTCGTCTGGGGCCGCAGGCCCTGGCTCGCTCCCCGCTTCCCGGGCCTCTTCACCGCGCCCTGAGGAAGCGGATCGTTCCCGGCGGCAGGCCCGAAAGGGTCAGCCGAGCCTGCGGTCGAGGTTGAAGGCGGCGCTGATCAGGGCGAGATGGGTGAAGGCCTGGGGGAAGTTGCCGCACTGTTCCCCGGTGTGGCCGATCTCCTCCGCGTACAGGCCGAGGTGGTTGGCGTACGTGAGCATCTTCTCGAAGGCGAGGCGGGCCTCGTCGAGGCGGCCCGCGCGGGTGAGGGCCTCGACGTACCAGAAGGAGCAGATCGAGAAGGTGCCTTCCTCGCCCTTGAGGCCGTCGGGGCTCGCCTGCGGGTCGTAGCGGTAGACCAGGGAGTCGGACACCAGGTCCTCGCCCAGGGCGTCGAGGGTGGCGATCCATCTCGGGTCGGTCGGGGAGATGAACTTGCCGAGCGGCATCATCAGCAGCGACGCGTCGAGGATGTCGCTGTTCTCGGTCTGGGTGAAGGCGTTGCGTCGGGGGGACCAGCCCTGGCTCATGATCCGCCGGTAGATCGTGTCGCGGACGGCGCCCCAGCGGATGACGTCGGCGGGCAGGCCACGGTGCCGGGCCAGCCGCATGGCGCGTTCGATGGCCACCCAGCACATGAGGCGGGAGTAGAGGAAGGGCTTGCGGCCTCCGCGGGTCTCCCACACTCCCTCGTCGGGCTGGTCCCAGTTGTCGCACACCCAGTCGACGAGCTGGCTCACGGTGTCCCAGTGGGCGCTGGAGAGAGGCTGCCCCCACTTGTCGTAGAGGTAGAGGCAATCGACCAGGGCGCCGTAGATGTCCAGCTGAAGCTGGCCGACGGCGCCGTTGCCGATGCGTACGGGAGCGGATCCGCGATAGCCCTCGAGGTGGGTCAGTTCGCGTTCGGGCAGGTCACGGCGACCGTCGATGCCGTACATGATCTGCAGCGGACCGTCCGGGCCGACGCGCTCGGGTATGTCGCTCTGGACGTGCTCGGCGAGGAAGCCCATGAAGGCCTCGGCCTCGTCGGTGAAGCCGAGACGCAGCAGCGCGTACACGCAGAACGCGGCGTCACGGATCCACACATAGCGGTAGTCCCAGTTGCGCTCGCCGCCGATCCGTTCGGGCAGGCTGGTGGTCGGCGCGGCGATGATGGCGCCGGTGGGGGCGTACGTGAGCAGCTTCAGCGTGAGGGCGGACCGGTGCACCATCTCCCGCCAGCGGCCCCGGTACCGCGACTGGGACAGCCAGCGCCGCCAGTAGCGCACGGTCGCGTTGAATTCCCTCTCGGCCTCGGTCACGGCGCAGAAGCGCGGGCCCACCTCGTCGTCGATCTGGTCAAGGGTGAAGACCGCGGTCTCCCCCTCGTGCAGTTTGAACAGCGACCACACGTCGTGTCCCGCGGTCTCGATCGGCACCGTGGACGTCAGGGCCAGTCTCAGCACGGACGAGGTGAAGACCGCCTGGCCGGAGTCCACGCGCACGGTGTGCGGGACCGTCCCGTACTCGAACCGGGGGGCGACTCGCGCGCGAAAAGGCAGGGTTCCGCGGACGCACACCACGCGGCGGATCAGCCGGTGCCGGTCGGCCTCGCGCGAGTCGTCCTCGACCGGCATGAAGTCCTGGATCTCACCGACCCCGTCGTCCGCGAAGAACCGGGTGATCAGCACATTGGTGTCGGGAAAGTAGAACTGTTTCGTGCGCGCCGGGACATCGGCGGCCAGTTCGAAGCAGCCACCGCGGTCGGCGTCCAGGATCGAGGCGAAGACGCTGGGCGCGTCGAAGCGCGGGCAGCAGTACCAGTCGATGGTGCCGTCCGTGCCGACCAGGGCCGCGCTGCGCAGATCGCCGATCAGACCGTGGTCGGCGATGGGCAGGTAGCGGGGAGTGTCCGCGCCACGCGGGCCGCCGGGCGCGCCACGGGCCCCGTCGTACGCGCCGGACCCCGGAGTCATGTCAGCCATACCGGCCTCCTCTGGGCTGTCGCCCGAGCCTCCCCCTCGGCTCCAGGCTAACGAGTCATCCGGACTCGGGGGCGCTCGCGCATCCCGGCTCCCGCGACCCGACCCCTCGTACGACGCGTACCCGGACCGCCACCGGCGGCAGGGGCGGGCGAGCGGGGCACGTCGTACTCGCCGCGGAGCCGTGCCGTGTACGGCCATGGGCCACGCGGCCGTGCGGTCATGCCGTCAGATGCCGTCAGTGCTTGAGGACGACCTTGGCGGCCACGATGATCAGTCCGAGAGCCAGGTTCACGAAGCCCTCGGCGACGACCAGGCCGCGGGAGGCACCCGCGCGGGCGGCTCCCAGGCACGCCCACATGACCTGCTGGGCCACCGCGATACCCAGGGCGATCCACAGGCCCGTGTTCACGCTCATGTCGAACACGGCGCTGAGGGCCACGGCGGCGGCGGGAAGGGTGGCGGCCTCGACGATGGACCACTCGTGGGTACCGATCCGGCGGATCTCCCGCCAGGACCAGACCTGACCGACCACGCGCTCCCCCGCGATCTGTGCGTAGACGTGGGTCGCCCAGAAGACCAGGCCGGTGACCACCAGCAGCACGACCGCTTCGAGCCGTGGGTACTCCCCTCCCGCCCCGGCCGTGGCCACCACGGACGCGGCCAGGATCGAGCCGTAGATGGCGCCCGCATAGTCGGTTCGATGGCCTGTCGACGGGTCCGCACGATCCCCACGCTCGGGGGGCACGCTGGAGCGACTCACCAACTCACCATAGGGGGAGCGCCACGGCCGCGCCCCGCGAGTGCGCCGTCCGGGTCGCCGCGTGGGCGGGCTCGGACACGCGCCGACACACATGGCACGAGAGCTCCGGCACGGCTCCGGCCCCGCACCGCCCTGTCCTGCCCCGCCCCGAGTAGCGGACACCTCCTGACCTCCATCCCTGCGACGGTGATCTCGTACAGACAGCCCGCCCGACGGAAGGACCCGATCACCGTGCACGCCCCGACCGCAGTTCCCTCGCCGCCCGATGGGGAACGGGCCGACCACGCCGACGGCAGCGGTCACCGGCGCGGCGCGACGGCCGCGCCGCGGGCCGACCTGTCCGCCCCGGAGACCGGCCCCTCCGGGCGCCCTTCCGGACAGTCGCGCACCCGTGACCAGCGCCGCGCGGTGACCCGATGACCGTTCTCGGCAATCGGGCGCTCAACCGGGCGACGCTCGCCCGTCAACTGCTGCTCGACCGCGCGGACGTACCGGTCCTCGACGCCGTCGCGCACCTGTGCGGCCTGCAGGCCCAGGAACCGCAGGAACCCTTCGTCGGACTCTGGTCACGACTGCGCGCGTTCGACCCGGCGGTCCTGGACGACCTGCTGATCCGGCGCGACGTGGTGCGGACCCACCTCATGCGCCGCACGGTGCACCTCCTCGCCGCCGACGACGTCCTCGGCTGGCGAGCCCGCCACGACGCCATGCTGCGCCAGAAGGTGCTCGGGACCTACCGCCGCGAGCTCGACGGCGTCGATCTCGACGAACTGGCCGCGGCGGGGCGGGCGTTGATGGCCGACGGCGAGGCGCGCTCGGCGGCCGACATGGTGCGCGCACTGGCCACGCGCTGGCCCGCGCCGGGACGGCGGGCACTCGGCGAGATGCTGGTCGCCGCACTCGTACCGGTCGCGCAGACACCGCCCCGCGGACTGTGGCGCACCAAGGCGGGTGTGCGCAACGTGCTCCTCTCCTCCTGGCTGGGCCGGGGCGTGGAACCGCCCGCCCCCGACGGCTCCGACCCGGTAGGCCAGGCCCTGGTCCGCCGGTACCTGGCCGCTTTCGGTCCCGCCACCTCCTCCGACCTGCGCGCCTGGTGCGGCCTCGCCGGGCTGCCGGCCGCGGTGGCCGCCGTACGGGAGGAACTGGTGACCTTCCGCGACGAGGCGGGCCGGGAACTGCTGGACCTCCCCGACGCGCCGCGCCCCGATCCGGGCACACCCGCCCCGGTGCGGTTCCTGCCGGCGTTCGACAACGCGATCCTCGGCTACCAGGACCGCGCCAGGATCGTCGACACCGCCCACCGCGGGCTCTCGGTCGCGGGCGAGCGCGTGGTGCTGCTCGACGGCCGGGTCGCCGCGACCTGGAAGGCCGAGGCGGACACCGTGGTCGTCACCCCGCTGCGCTCCTTGTCCCCAGCCGAACGGTCCGCCGTCGCCGAACAGGGCCAGGAACTCTCGTCGTTCCTCTCCGGCCGGGACAGCGACCGCGTACGCGTCGTGGCTGCTCCGGGGTAGGGCACGGCAGACGGCCTTCGGGCCGAGGTCAGGCGGACCGGGTCGGCCCGATGCCGGCCGCTTCGGCGGCGAGTTCGCCGCGGATCAGTTCCAGGAGCCGTCCGGCCCAGTTCCGTCCGCGCTGCCCGCCCTCGCTCCAGTAGAACGAGTCGGCGGTGGAGTAGAGGATCTTGGCGTCCCCCGTGCCGAGCAGAAGCTCCGCGAGCGCGGGATGCTGGGCGTACTTGGCCCGCATCAGCTCTGCCATCACGGCGAGCCGGGCCTGTCCCCAGCCCTGGCGCGGGGGAGCCGTCTCTGCCGCCCGCCTGGCCGCGTAGTTGTTCTCGGCGGCGAGCACGGCCTGCCGCCGGGTCTCGTCGTCGGTGGACAGGGCCAGATAGGCGCGCTCGACGTCGGGGTACCCGACGCCTCGCACCTGGATGGGACACGGGTACTCGTTCCGCAGCGCGAGCAGGCCGGGGTCGCCCGGCCAGCCCTTCGGGAAGACCGTGTGCGCGAGCCTGACGGCGGGGGCAACGGGCTCGGCAGGTCCGAAGATCTCGGTCCTGGCCTCCTGTTCGGTGCGGAGTTCACCGTGCCGGGCGAAGTAGGCGAGCGCCGAGGCGTGCGTCTTCTCGGTGACCGCCTCGCCGCCGCGCGGCATGCGGCCGCCGACGCCGACCGCCAGCACTTGAAGAGGCCAGTCCTTGTTGTCCATGTCGCCGAGCGCGTAGTGGCGCAGGTGTTCGGGGATGGCCAGGTAGGCGTCGAGCAGATGCCGTCGGCGCTCCTCCGTCGGATCGGCGAGGTAGGTGTCGGCCGCCTCCCGGCATCGTTCGGTCGAGTCGGGGCGGCCGTTCAGTTCGTCGATGGTGTCCCGGACCTCGCCGACAAGCATCTCCGGGGTGACCCACGACTGCGGCTCATCGAATTTCCATGAGGCGACGTGGTGAATCGATGCCCTGGCTCCCTGTTCGAGCGTGGTGGCGACCCATCCGGAGCGGAGCTTCTCCTCGAATTCGGTCATGCCGACGAGTCCCCAGCAGTCGATCAGGCCGTCGGCGTAGACGATCAGGTCGGTGAGGTAGTAGTCGCTGCCGTTGCGAATGAAGGCGTGCCGCGTGGTGCCGGGTATCTGCTCGCCGTCGACGTGCCTGTACGTGGGGTGCTGGGCTGACATGCCGCCAGCTTAGGGCGGTGATCACGTAGGTGTCGGCGGTCCGACCGGACCGCCGGACCGCCGGGCCGACCGGACCGCCGGGCTCGCCCTCGGCTCCGACAGAGCCCCGGCTGCCGGCACGGGCCGGCTCCTCTTCGAGGCCGGAGGGCATCGATCCGCGCAAGCGCGCCCGGCACAATGTCTGTACGACGCCTGCGTCCTGAGATAGCGTCACCTCGCCCACCACGATTGAATCGTTTCAATCCGCTGAGGAACGAGGCGCCATGCCGTTGAACAGCACTCCCGAGAACGCCCCGCGGCCGGGTCTCCCCCGGCGAGCGGTCGTCGCCGCCGGGGCCGGTGCCCTGGCCCTGACCGCCGCGGGCCTCCCCGTCGCGGGGACCGCCTTCGCCGCCGCGAGATCGGCGGGTACGGCGACCCCGTCGCCGGCACCCCGTCCCGGAAAGGACTGGCAGCGCTATGTGCAGGCCCCGGCCTCCCGCGCGGTGCGGCCCGTGCGCGTCATCGATTCCACCGGTGATGTCCGCAGTCCCGAGGGCCTGTTGAAGTCCGGCGGTACCCGGACCGTGCTGCGGCGCCCCGAGCCCACGCCGGCCCCGCGCTGGCCCGAGGGCACCGTGGCCGAGGCCTCCTCGGCGCATGCCGGCAACAACGGCAACGACGGACAGCCGCGCACCTACGACGCCAAGAACGCCATCGACGGCGATCCGGAGTCGTTCTGGAACGACGACACGCTGGGCGCGTTTCCCGACACGCTCACCATCACCCTGCCCGCGTCGCGGGAGCTGTCGGGCATCACGATCGTCTCCAACAGCGACGGCGTGCCTACCGACTTCGTGGTCGACGTGTGGCGGGACGACGCGTGGCAGACGGCCGCCACGGTCGAGGACAACGATGTCATCCAGCGGGCCGTGCCGTTCACGGCCAAGCTCTCCACCACCGGGGTCCGGATCACGGTGACGGGCGTCCAGGACACTCCGCGCGGGGCCTTCACCCGGGTCAACGAGGTGTGGCCCGAGCCTGTCGCGCCGGTGGTGGCACCGAGTGTCACGGTGGACTTCGGCAAGGTCGTCGTGGGATTCCCGCGCGTCCGGTTCACCTCCGCGTCGGACAACTCCCCCGGTGTGCGGCTCGCGTTCTCCGAGACCAAGCAGTTCCTGACCGACCGCTCCGACTTCACCCGCTCCGACCAGTCCGGCGGCGCGGGCCGGGGAACCGACCAGTTCGCGGTACCGGCCGCGGGCGCGGACTGGACCGACCACAAGGGTTTCCAGGCGGGCGACAAGGTCTACGCGGACGGACTGCACGGCTTCCGCTATCTCAGGATCACACTCGACGCCCTGGCGAGCGACGCGCCCGCCGCGCGGCCGTGGGGAACGGTCGAGATCGACTCCGTCGGCCTCGACTTCAGCGCCTACCTGGGCACGCCGAGCACCTACCGGGGATGGTTCCTGTGCTCCGACGACGACCTCAATCGGTACTGGTACGGAGCCTCGTACACCAACGAGCTGGTCACGGACACCTTCCGTCAGGACGACGTCGACCCGCGCAACGCCTGGAGCCCCTCGCTCGAAGGCAAGTTGGTGCTGCACGACGGACCCAAGCGCGACCGGGACCCGTATGTCGGTGACCTGGCCGTGTCGGCGCGCACGCTCTATCTGACACATGACGACACGGCCGCGGCAGCGCGCAACGTGCTGGCAGACCTGGCCGACCATCAACGCGCCGACGGATGGATCCCACCGGCGTCGATCGCCGGCTACACCCTTCCCTTGTTCGACTATCCGCTGTGGTGGGTCACCTGCAGTTGGGACTACGTGCTCTACACGGGAGACCGCTCCTACGCGAGCCGCTACTACCCGAACCTGCTGAAGGTGCTCGACACCTGGTATCCGAGTGTCACCGACAGCGCCGGCCTGCTCAGCAAGGGACTCAACGGCACGGGGGGATACGGCGACTACGCCTTCCTGGACCGCACCGGACGCGTCACCTACTACAACGCCAACTATGTCCAGGCCCTCAACGACGCGGCCCGGCTGGCGCGTTGGATGGGCCATGAGGGTGACGCGGAGCGCTGGAGCCGACGGGCCGCATCGGTGAAGGACGCCATCAACACGCATCTGTGGGACGAGGCGGCCGGCGCCTATCTCGACTCGGCGACGGGGCCGGTCAGACACGCGCAGGACGGCAACGCGATCGCCATCACCGCGGGTGTCGCCGGGAGCGAGCGCGCCGCCTCGGCCCTCGCCCATCTGGACGCCACCACACAACGGCCTTACGGCAACGCGTTCATGGACAATGACACCCTCTTCGGCGATGCCTCACAGCGTGTGTACGCCTTCACCTCGTACCCCGAGATCGTGGCACGCTTCGAGTCCGGGCGGGCGGAGTCCGCGGTCGACCAGATCCGGCGCACCTACGGCTGGATGGACAGCCACGACCCCGGCATCACGCACTGGGAGGGCATCGGTCCCGGCGGGTCGCTGTACGAGGGCGCCTACACCAGCATGGCGCACGGCTGGTCCACAGGCGTTCTCCCCGCGCTGACACATCAACTGCTCGGCGCCCTGCCGACATCCCCCGGCTACGCCACATGGGAAGTGCGGCCGCATCCCGGTGGCATCGCCTGGGCCCAGGGACAACTACCCACACCTCAAGGTCCGTTGGAAGTGAAGTGGGAGAACTCCGCGAAGGCCTTCGAGTTGACCGTGCGGGTGCCCGCGGGAACCCGGGGCGCGGTCGTGTTCCCCATGGACAGTCGTGATGTGACGGTCCGAAGGGGCGGGCGCCTGCTCTGGGACGGTCGACGGGCGTCCGGCCGCGGCGTTCGGGTCACCGACAGCCGGCTCACTGTCTCCGGCTTGCGCGCGGGCACCCACAACTTCTCCGCCGTTCGGCGCGACTGAGGAACGTCGCGTCGCGGGGAAGCGGGCGCGGGGCCGACGCTCAGTCGGCCTCGCGCTGTCGTGTGCCGGTCGGGCGGAAGCACGCCGTGACGGTTTTCCCGTGCCGCTGGCACTTCATGGCCCACTCGTCGGCGAGCATCCGCACAATGCCGACCCCACGGCCGGACACCGCGCCCGGCTCCGGATCACGCTGGAGCGGCAGGGTGGAGTCCTCGTCGTGGACACTCACGTGAAGACAGTCGCCGTCCCAGGTGAGAATGAGGTGCGCGTCGCTACGGGCGTGAACATGAGCGTTGGTGAGCAGTTCGGACACCGTCAACACGACGGCGTCCACCGTCTCGGGTTCCTCGGCCGTCCACGGCAGGGACTCCAACTGCGCGCGGGTCCAGCGCCGGCCCGCGCTCACACCCCCGGAGACCGGGAACGAGTGTGCCCAGCCCATCGCCTTGACCGCCATCGCCCGACCTCGCTCCCGTTTCCTGCACCGGTGCCGCTCTCGTACTGGCCCTGTACCCGCAAGTCGCCCACACAGTCGGCGCAGCCTGCAACGGGCCCGGGAGATCGCGGCGACAGTCCGTGGAGACTTGATGGACGCTCCTGGACGGACGCTCCATCGGTGAGACGCTGCGGAGCCCCGAAGACACCTCGGGAGCGAACTTCGCGCCACACCTCACGCTCCCCTTTGGGGCGAACCATCACGCGAAGGGAACAACAGGCCAACACTGTCCGTACTATCTGTAAGCCGGGGCGTACGCATCAAGTGCGGCTGCCCATCCCTGCAGCCCGGTCCACGGGAACAAGCCCCGCCCTCCGGCGGCTTCATGGTGTGTTCATGCGGCGGCCGCGCACCGAAGAGAGGTCTCCATCGTGCCCGACACCAAGACTCCCACCGAACTGACATCGCACTACACCGCTCAAGTGGTCGGCGACCTCGAGCGCAACGCCAAGGAACAGGAGCGCATCGGCTCGGAGATCGACGCGCTGCAGGAGCAGTTGACCGCTCTGCGGCAGGACCACGCCGTCCTCACCAACCTGCACCAGGCGCTGGGTGCCACGAGCGCTCTCACCGAGACCGCGCCCGAGCCCACCGTGGTGCCCTCGGTCCCCCAGCAGAAGACCCCCGGCACCTCCACCAAGGCAGCCAAGGCCGCCGACGGCAAGCGAACTCGGACCAAGAAGGCCGACGCCGTGAAGGACGCGCCCGCCCGGACGCCCGCCGCCAAGAAGCCCGCGGTCAAGGACACATCGGCTCAGCCCACGCTCATCGAGCTCATCCGCCGCTACCTCACGGAACAGAACGAACCGCGCTCCGCCGCCGAGGTTTCCACGGCGCTCGGCCAGACCCACCCCGACCGCCGCATCCAGACCAACGTCGTCCGCACCACGCTCGAGAACCTCGTGGCCAAGAGCCACGCCCATCGTGCCAAGCAGGGCAGCTCCGTGTTCTACACGACGACCGATGCCGCGGAGCCGACTGCGCCCGCGCCGAGCGCGGAACAGCCGACGGAGAAGGTCAGCCACTGAACCCGGTCATCCTCGGTGCACACACCGGACTTGGACACCCATGTCGACCGCGTCGACGGGACAGAACTGTGCTCGGGACGGCCGTCACCGACTCCGGCGCGGCTCCACACCGGACACCTTGATGTGCCCACTCCCGGAGTCGGGCTCAGGCCGACTGCCGAACCCGGGCGGCCCGTTCGAGACGAGGGCGTGAGGGCGGCCGGTTCGAGACGAGGGTGTGAGCACGGTCCGTTCGGCATGAGCCTGTGAGGGCGGTCCGTTCGGCATGAGTCTGTGAGGCGGCAGCAGCCGTCCCGGACCCCTGGTGCTCGCCGTGACGGCGCGCGCCGCGCGTGCCGGTCTCGCCGTTGGGGCGCCCGGTCACCGGGCTCCCGACGGGGTCCATGGGTGCGAGGCTCTCGGTCTGCGGCCCTGGCCCGGGGCCGCACCGAGATCCGGCTTCGGCAGGCGGGCATGCCGTGACCTCGGATTTCGCGCCCCTGACACCCCGGGCGATCGCTCAGGTTGTCACCTTGGCGACGAACGCCGCCAGGTTCGCCACGGTCCGCTGGATCTTCTCCTCCAGGGTCAGTGACTCGTGGAGCCGCCCTCCCGCGCCCGCGTCCTTCTTTCCCCGTACGTACAGCGAGCAGGCCAGGTCGCTGCACAGGTAGGTGCCGACGGAGTTGCCCTGCTGTCCGGCCTTCCCCGCCTTGGGCGCGACCATGAGGGAGACGCCGCCGGTGTGGGTGGTCACGCACATGGAGCACATGCTGCGCCGCATGTGCCCCGCGATCGAGTTGGGGCAGCGCAGCACGAGGGCCTTCGGGCCGCCGTCCAGCTCGGCCACGATGTACGCGCGTTCGGGTGACTGAGGGTCTCGCCAGCCCAGGTAGTCCAGGTCGTCCCAGGGCCGGTCGGCCAGATCGCGCGGGACGGAGAGGCGCTTCGCCTCGCCCTTGGTGCAGTTCACGAACGCGGTACGGATCTCTTGCTCGGTCAACGGCTTCATATGGCTCACGGTAATTTGCCTAAAAGTATTAGGCAAATGCATAATCAGTTACGCCAAGAGAGAGGAAGGGCATGGTTCGCGCGGGACTGAACGCCGAGCGCCTGACGCGGGCGGGCGCAGAGCTGGCCGATGAGGTCGGCTTCGATCAGGCGACCGTCTCGGCACTGGCCAGACGGTTCGACGTCAAGGTCGCGAGTCTGTACTCGCACCTGAAGAGCTCCCAGGACCTCAAGACGCGGATCGCCCTGCTCGCTCTGGACGAGCTCGCCGAGAGGGGTGCCGCCGCACTGGCCGGGCGGGCCGGCAAGGACGCCTTGACCGCCTTCGCGAACGTCTACCGCGACTACGCCAGGGAGCACCCCGGCCGCTATGCCGCCGCGCAGCTGAGGCTGGACGCCGAGACGGCTGCCGCGAGCGCCGGTGTCAAGCACGCGCAGATGATGCGGGCGATCCTGCGGGGCTACGACCTGGAGGAACCGGACCAGACCCATGCCGTCCGGATGCTGGGCAGCGTGTTCCACGGCTATGTGAGCCTGGAGGCGGGCGGAGGGTTCAGCCACAGCGCCCCCGACTCGCAGGAGAGCTGGACCCGCGTCCTGGACGCCCTCGACACCCTGCTGCGGAACTGGCCCGCTCCCTGACCGACACCTCGGCCGAGGGGACACCGACCGTCCGTAGCCCCTTCATGGGTCGGGTGCCGGACACCGCCGACTCCGCCGGTGTCCGGCACGGAAGGTTCCGCCGTGCTCCCAGAAGACATCGTGCATGACACCGCGCACCGCTACACGCTGCGGACCGCGGTCATCGGCGCCCGGCTGCTGGACCGGCCCGCGCGGAGTCTGTGGCTCAGCGGTAGTCCGGGTTCGGCGCGTCGAGACGGCAGCCCGCGTCCCACTCCGAACGCTGGTTGCCGTGGGCCGGGATGCCGCCGGCCCGCTTCAGCAGAGCCGCCACATGCATCAGGTTCCAGGTC
This sequence comes from Streptomyces sp. NPDC060027, assembly GCF_042737005.1. Taxonomy (NCBI): domain Bacteria; kingdom Bacillati; phylum Actinomycetota; class Actinomycetes; order Kitasatosporales; family Streptomycetaceae; genus Streptomyces; species Streptomyces sp. NPDC060027. The sequence continues at coordinate 22,862 of NZ_JBHWVI010000068.1, read as the reverse complement.
ATGAAGGTGGTGTTGCGGTTGGTGAAGTCGTTCTCGGGACCGCCCGAACCGGGGTCGAGATACGACGGACCGGGTCCCGCCGGACCGATCCAGCCGGCGTCGGCCTGCGGCGGGACGGTGTAACCGAGGTGCTGGAGGCTGTAGAGGATGTTCATCGCGCAGTGCTTCACGCCGTCCTCGTTGCCGGTGATCAGACAGCCGCCGACGCGCCCGTAATAGGCGTACTGACCGGCGGAGTTGAGCAGCCCTGAGCCGCTGTAGAGGCGTTCGACGACCTGCTTGGTGACGGAGCTGTTGTCACCCAGCCAGATCGGCCCGGCGATCACCAGGATGTCGGCGGCCATCACCCGCTCCTGAAGGGCCGGCCAGGCGTCCGTGGCGAAGCCGTGTTCGGTCATGTCCGGGTAGACGCCCGGCGCGATGTCGTGGTCGACGGCGCGGATGACCTCGGTCGCGACTCCCCGCCCTTCCATGATCGCCCTGCTCTTGTCGACCAGTCCCTGGGTGTGGCTCTGCTGGGGCGTCGGTTTGAGGGTGCAGTTGATGAACAGCGCGCGCAGATCGTCGAAGCGATACGCGTCGTCGGCTGCCGAGGGCGACGCTGACTCGGTCATGGGGACTCCTTCGTGCGGGGCTGCGACAGTGAGGGGGGCCGGGATGCGTCGGCGCCCCGGCCGCGCTTCCGGTCGATTGCTCGGGAGCAGCGTCTCCCGCGCACCCCGGCTTGTCCCCGAACGACGCACGGGCACACGTGACGTGCCGAGGCTTTGTGCGCCATCGACCCATGGAGCGCGATCGGGCAACCCCGGGTCCGGAAACGGCATCTGACCCGGTATGGCGACGACACCTCACCCCTTCCTCGGCTCCGTCGGGCGGGCCGGCTTCATCGGCTCCGTCGGGCGGGCCCGCGCGCTCGGTCTCGTCGTAGGAGCGTGCCTGGCCGCGTCCGCGTGCGGTTCCACGGGCGACTCCGCCAGGCCGTCGGCGGCGACGTCCGTGTCCGCGCCCGGACACCGGCAGGCGTACGACTCCGGATTCGCCGTGGGCAGGCGGCTGTTCGAGGACGGCGGCAAGGGCGGCGCGGTACGGGAGGTGAACGGCGGGTGCGTCCACCGCTCCCTCACCGCGAAGCCCGCGTCGGTGGTGGACCTGGACCGGGGAGCCTGGGTGCTGGGCTGCAAGCAGGGCACCGGAACCAGCGCCCCCCACCCGCCGAGCGGTCCGGTCACCCGGCGTGAACCGGACGCGGACCTGCTGCACCGCTTCGGGAGCTGGGCGCGCGAGAACGAGGCCGCCGACTCCGCCCGCCACCTCACCCGGGTCACGCTGGTCCACCTCGACGCGGGCGAGTACGACGTCGAGCTCACCACCACCTGCACCGCGAGAGCCGACGGGGCCGGCGCGCGCCGCCTGGCCCGCGACTTCGTGCTCTGGTGGGACGGCGACGACGGTACGGAAACGGCCTGGAACCTCCTCGTCACCGACACCGAAGGGCAGCGCCTCACCACCCGCGGCCTGCACTCCCGGAAGGAATCATCGTGACCACCGCGGGCCGGCCGGCGGCACACCCGGATCAATGTTCGGCACTCCGGACGAATCCCGCCTAGGGTGTTCGCCGTGATGACTGAACGGTGGGCACTGGGCGGCGACTTGAGTGTCGCGCGCATCGGATACGGCACGATGAAGCTGACCGGTTGGCCGAGGGGCGGCCGACCGGACCGGGAGACCGCGCTGGGCATTCTGCGCCGTGCCGTGGAACTCGGGGTGAACCACATCGACACCTCGTACTACTACGCACGTGACGGGGTGTCGGCGAACGAGCTGATCCGGGAGGCCCTGCACCCGTATCCGGACGACCTGGTGATCGTGACCAAGGTGGGCGCGCTCGTCGAGGGCTCCGACATCGGCCTGCCGGCGGCGGAGAAGACGGGCCTCACCGCCGACAACCTGCGTCGTGGCATCGAGGGGAACCTCCGCTCGCTCGGTCTGGACCGGCTGGACGTGGTGAATCTCCGGCTGGGCGACCTCGACCGGTCCCTGACGCCGTCCCTGGCCGAGCCGCTGGAAACCCTGCTGGCGCTGCGCGACGAGGGCCTGATCCGGCAGCTGGGCATCTCCAACGTCACCCTCGACGAGTTCGCCGAAGCCCGCAAGATCGCGCCGATCTCCTGCGTCCAGAACCTCTACAACCTGTCCCGGCGCGACGACGACCCCCTCGTCGACGCCTGCGCGGAGGCCGGCATCGCCTACGTCCCGTTCTTCCCGGTCGGCGGCTTCCAGCCGGTCACCGCCGAGCACCTGGACGCCGTCGCCGCCCGCCACAAGGCGACCGTGCCCCAGGTCGCCCTGGCCTGGCTGCTGGCCCGGTCACCGAACATCCTCCCCATCCCCGGCACCGGCTCCCTGGCCCATCTGGAGGAGAACATCGCTGCCGGTGGACTCGAACTGACGGCCGAGGACATCGCCGAACTGGGTCAGGACTGACGGCCGAGCGGCGATCCCGCCCATCGCGCGCCGGCGTTCACCGGCGTCCAGGTGCATCCACAGGGCGGTCGCGGAAACCGGCCGGACCCGGCGACGGTCGACCTGGTCGGGTGCCGGGGTCCGGGCGCAGAGGGGCGCCCGCCCTGGAGGGGGGCTCGCCGGTTGTGGAGGGGTGTGTCGGCATGGGGGGTGCGCAGGTGCCGTCAAGGACCTCTGCCACTCTGAAGGGGTCGTTCATTCGTCCATCCTGAGGCTTGCCAGGCGCATATGCGCGGCGACCGGTGCGCAGCAGGACGCGTCAGCTGCCGAGGAGCGTTTCCAGGCGGGCGATGGACCAGGCCGCCTCCTGGGAGCCGACCTGTGCGTTCAGATGCCGCGCCCGAAGCAGCGCGTCATGGGCCTCGGTCCGCTGCCCGGCCTCGGCGTGCAGGCGGGCGCGGGCCACCCAGGTCAGCAGGATGGGCCGCTCCTCGTAGGCGGCCCGTTCCTCCATCGAGACCTGAAGAGCGGTCCACGCCGCGTCGTGTCTGCCGAGGCGGCGGAGCACACATGCCCGCCGGAAGTGCAGCGCGGCCGGCCGGTAGCTGCCGAAGGGGCCCAGGTTCTCGGCCGGCGCCCCGGCCAGCAGGCGCAGCGCGATGTCCAGCCAGTCCATCGCCTGGGACTGGTCCCCGATCACGGCACTGGTCTCCGCGGCCTGGACGGCGACGTAGGCCCGTACGCCGGCCGGGGTCCGCCGGGAGACGTACAGCGCGTGCTGCACATGGGTGGCGGCCAGGGCCGTCAGCCCTCGGGTCAGGGCGTACTCGCCCTGGAGTCGCAGGGCGATGGCCTCGGCGGCGGCGTCCCCCGCACGCGCCGCCAGCGCGGCCGCGCGCTCCAGGATGTGCTGGGCCTCGAAGAACCGGCGCATGTCGGTGCAGGCGCGGGCCAGCAGGACGAGGGTGCGCGCCGCGTGGGCCAGTTCCGGGGCGGACACCGAGGACGGAGGGACGTCCCCGGTCGCGCCCAGGACGGTGCCACGCAGATAGGCCGAGAGGACGGGCCGGGTCGACCGGCCGCCCTGCGCGTCCCCTTGCAGGGCGAAGAAGCGCTCAGCGCACGCGAAGGCGATCTCCCTGGCGGACACGGCCGTCGCGGGTCGCGGGAGGGTGGGGGTCCGCTGCGCCGGGACGCGCGGGTCCGTCGCCGACGCGACGTCCGGCGCCATGGCGCGGCCTCGGCCGGAAGCACCCGCCGCGGCGTCCATGCCCACGTCCCGGCGGTCCACGGTCCGGCCCAGGCGGCGGGTGAACACCTCGCACAACAGGTCCGGGACGGGTTCACGGGCGCGGGTTCCGCGGACCCAGTGCGCGATGGAGGTCCGGTCGTAGGTCATGGGCCTGCCCTGGGCACGCCCCAGGGCGTTGACCCGCCGGGCCAGCGCCTCGTAGGTCAGGGCCGCTTCGTCGATCAGCGCCTTGAGTGACTCGTTGTGCCTCATGCGATGTCCCACTCCTCTTGGCTGGGCCGGCTCAGGGAAGCCGCGTCACCGAGTCAACCGGGAGACGGGCCCGGTGGTTTCGGCCCGGCCGAGCCCCGCACCCTCCCGCACCTGTCCCGACAGGGCCCGGCTCGCAGACCCGGTGGGTACCCGCGTTCCCCGCCGACGTCGAGGAGACGGCATGTGTACAGGAGGATGCCGCGGCGAAAGGGCTCCCGCTGCGTGGGCCGCGGCGGGATCGTGCGACGCGGCTGCCGAGGGCCGGGCGGTCCGCTCCCCCGTGCCCTGCAACCGAAGGGGCCGGAATCGTGTCTCACAGCACACGGCTGGGAGCGCGAGGGGATCGGGATGCCTCATGTGCCCCACGTCTTGGGGAGATGGGTCATGAACACTTGGGCGGTACCGGGCTACACCGAGTCCCGCGAGCTCGGTTCGGGGGCGAGCGGACGCGTCGCGCTGGCCGTTCACGAGCAGACCGGTCTTCCGGTCGCGGTCAAGTACCTCAGTGAGTCGCTGCGCACCCGTCCGGGCTTCGTGCGGGAGTTCCGCGCGGAGGCCCGGCTGCTCGGCGGCCTGCGGAGCGAGCACGTGGCCGGCCTGTACGAGTACGTGGAGGGGCCGGAGGGCGCGGCCATCGTGATGGAGCTGGTGGACGGCGTCTGTCTACGGGCCCTGCTCGCCAAGGACGCTCCCCTGGCCCCGGAAGCCGCTCTCGTCCTCCTCAAGGGCTCCCTCCTCGGCCTCGCCGACGCCCACCGCCTCGGCGTGGTCCACCGTGACTACAAGCCGGAGAACGTCCTCGTCCGCCCCGACGGCACGTCGAAGCTGGTCGACTTCGGGATCGCCGCCGCCGACGGCACCACCGCGGGCATCGCGGGCACCCCGTCGTACATGGCTCCCGAGCAGTGGACCGGCGCCCCCGCCTCTCCGGCCGCCGATGTGTACGCCGCGACCGCGACGTTCTTCGAGTGCCTGACCGGGCGCAAGCCCTACACGGGCGAGAACCTAGCCGAACTCGCGCTCCAGCACGTGGACGGAGCCATTCCCGCCGACGAGGTCCCCGAGCCGGTGCGCTCCCTCGTCCACCGCGGTCTGGCCAAGTCGCCCGAGGAACGGCCCGCCCATGCCGAGGACTTCGTGGCGGAGCTCGAGGCCACGGCCGGCGGCGCGTACGGGCCGGACTGGGAGGAGCGCGGGCACGGACGGCTCGCGACGCTCGTGGCGCTGTCCCTGCTGCTGCTTCCCTCCGCTCCCTCCGTTCCGCGCCGTGCCACGGACACGGCACGGACGGTCCTCGGCGGGACACCGGACCGGCTCCGGGCCTGGCGGCCGAGCCTGCGCTCGCTGCTGGTGTCGGGGGCCGCGCTCGTCGCCGCCCTCCTCCTGACGTACGGCATCGACCGGCACGCTCCGGACTTCGGCGCGCCACGACAGGCCGCGCAGGCGCTCGCCACCACCAGCGCGCAGCCGACCGGCCCGAACGGCCCCACGGCGACGGCGGACCCCGACTCCCCGACGCCGTCCTCGTCGTCGTCCGTCTCGGCTCCGCCCACTCCCTCGGGCTCGGCCGGCGAATCGACCGCGGAACCTCCCGTGTCGGCGTCCGCGTCCGCCACCGCGTCCGCCACCGTCGCGGGCACGACACCACCGGCCACGCCGACGGCCGAGCCCCCCACGACGTCCCCGTCGCCGACCGTCCCCGTCAACGTCAAGGCCGTCGCGTTCAGCGGCTTCCGGCAGACGGGCACGGCGACCGCGGCGGCGACGGTCACCGTCACCACCGACGGAACCGGACCGGTCACCCTCACGGTCGCGTGGTTCACCGGCGAGGTCAGCGGTCAGACCGGGACCCAGGACGGTGCGACCGAGACGTTCCGGCGCAGTGGATCGACCCAGTACACCCTTGCCCTCGACCACACGTTCCAGGGAACGGGCTGCTATTGGGGCGTCCAGGCCAGGACCCAGCCGGCCTCCGCCGACGGCGGCGCGTGGCAGCAGCTCCTCACCCGGCGGTGCACCCTCCGATGAACGAACGCCCCGGCGCTCCAGGCGCCCACTCCGCCGACGACGACTACAGCGCGACCGCGCTGGCCAGCCACTGGATCCAGCGGCCGGACTCGCCGGACACCCTCCCCCTCCCGGACTCCCCCGACACCCTTCTCCTCGGCGGGAACACGGCGACCGAGGTGCTGTCGGGGCCCGCGGCCCAGGACACACCGCCCGACCGGGTCGAGGGCACGCTGCTGCGCTTCGGCCCCGGCGTGAACGCCGACACCGTACGCCGTGTCACCCAAGCTCCTCCTCCGGTGGTGGTCCCGGTACGCCGCCGGACCTGGCGCAGACACGCGCTGCCCGGCGTGGTGCTCCTGGCCGTCCTCGCCTTTCTCCTCTGGCACCGTCCCGGCCCGTCCATCGACGTGGACGGCGTCGCGGTCTCCACCGCGTCGTCCTCCCCCGGGTGCGACGAGACCGCGGATGTCGTGGCCGTGGTCACCACCAACGGCAGGCCGGGAACCCTCGCGTACCGCTGGGTCCGCAGTGACGGCACGTTCTCGAAGGTCCTGCACGAAGACCTGACGCGCGGTCAGAAGCGGGCGCGGCTGCACCTGTTGTGGACGTTCCAGGGCAAGGGCACGTACGGAGCACGCGCCGAGCTGCGTCTGCTCTCGCCCGAGCGGCGCACGGTCTCGACGCGGATCGCCTACCACTGCGGGTGACGCGGGCGGGCCGCGTCACCGCCGGGTCCTCAGACCGCCACGGCCGATCCGCGCGCGCACATCATCGGAGCGCACAGGATCCGCTTTCTGCGCGCCCGTTTCCCTTCGATCGCGGAAGCCGTCAGCCGGGCGGCCTCCGCGGCGATCTGTGCGAGTCCCCAGCCGACGGTGGTGAGCGGCGGAGTGAGGACGCGGGAGACGGGGTGGTCGTCGAAACCGACGACGGAGACGTCCCGTCCCACCACGAGTGACGCCTCCGCCGCCGCCGCGTACACCCCGTACGCCAGGGAGTCGGAGAAGCAGAAGACGGCGGTGGCGCGCCGCTCCCCGTCGAGGACCTTCCGTGCGACGACGGTCGCCGCGCCCAACTCCTGGGGGCAGGGGACGAGTTCGGCCCCTACCCCTATCCGGTCCGCCGCCTCGCGCACATACACGTCGGCGGGCCGGTCGGGCGTACTCGGCCGTGTCGGGGTCAGGACGGTCACCCGGCGGTGGCCGAGGCCGTGGAGGTACTCCAGTACGGCGTCGATCCCGGCCCGGTTGTCGAAGATGACCTGCCCGGCCGTGCGCGCCCGGCTCAGCGAGTCGCCGACGGCGACGACCGGCAGCGCGTCGGCGATCACCGCCCACTCCTCCGCCGCCGGGTTCACCGGAGACACCACGAGCGCGTCCACGCGCTGATCCCGCAACTGCTTGGCGAGGACGAGTTCCCGCTCGGGGTCACCGCCCGCGTCCAGGATCAGCGCGTAGCGGTCGCCGGCCAGGAGTTCCCGGCCGATGGCCGCCATGAGCTGCTGCTGCCACAGGTCCTGGAGGTCACCGGCGAGCACGCCGACCATGCTGGTGCGGCCGCTGGCGAGGGCCCGGGCGATGGGGTCGGCCTCGTAGCCGAGTTCGGCCGCGGCCTTGCGTACGCGCTCCTCGGTCTCCTTGGAGACCTGCTTGCCGCGCAGGGCATAGGAGACAGCGGCGGTGGAGAGGCCGGTGGCCTCGGCCACCTCCCTGAGGGTGGTGCGCTTCTGGGGCCTGACCATGCCGGAAGCCTACCGGCCGCGTCCGCACGGCGGGCACGCGCTTGACACGCCCCGTTGTGAAGCGCTTAAGTTAAGCGCATCACTGAAACGCTTAACCCATGACGCTCCCGCCCTGTCACCGCACGGACTCCTCAAGGACTTCAGGGTGCCCATCGACGTCCATCAGCACATCTGGCCGCCCGACTTCGTCGAGCTGCTGCGTGCGCGCACCGCGCCGCCGCACCTGGACGGCTGGACGCTGCACCTGGAGGGCGAGCCGCCGTACGAGGTGGACCCGGCCGACCACGACATCGACGCCCGTACGCGTCTGGCCCGCGCCGACGGCCTCGACCTCGCCCTGGTCTCCCTCTCCGGCCCGCTGGGCATCGAGCACCTGCCGCCCGCCGAAGCCCTGCCGCTGCTGAGCGCCTTCCACGAGGGAGCACTCGCTTTCCCGGCCCCCTTCGGCGTGTGGGCCTCCCCCTGTCTGAGCGAGCCGGACCCCGGCGCGGTGGAACGCGACCTCCGCCGGGGCTGCGTGGGCCTTCAACTCCCGGCCACAGCGCTCCTGGACGCGGCGGGCCTGCACGCGTGCGCCCCGTTCCTGGACCTCCTGACCCGCCTCGGCAAGCCCCTGTTCGTCCATCCGGGCGTGGCTCCGCCGGTGCTCCGGGCTCCGTCCTGGTGGGCGGCCCTGGTCCCCTACCAACAGCAGTTGCACGGCGCCTGGTTCGCGTTCCGGGCCTTCGGCCGTGCCCGCCATCCGGGACTGCGTGTCTGCTTCGCGGCACTCGCCGGCCTGGCCCCCTTGCACGGCGAACGTCTCGCGGCCCGGGGCGGCGGCCGCGGCGAGGTCGACTTCGACGTCTTCTACGACACCTCCTCCTACGGCACACGGGCCGTGGACGCCCTCGTCCGGGCCGTCGGCATCGACGTCGTCGTCAGCGGCAGCGACCGCCCGTACGCACCCCTCGTCATCCCCGACCTGGGCGCGGAGGCCGCCGTCCACGCCCTGCGCACCGTGAATCCCGCCCGTCTGCTGCGCGGCCGCTCCTGGCCGGTCGGCGGACCTCACCTGGAAGGGAATCCCCCGTGACGTACTCGTCCCTGCCGGACCGCACGCTCGACAAGCACGAACTCCAGCGGCTCGTCGACGACCTCGCCGCCCGGCCCGAGCTCTGGCGCGACCACATCGCCTTCTCCCACCAGGAGCGGCACTACGCCTCCCTGCACCGCGACGAGTTCGTCGACGTCTGGCTGCTCTGCTGGACCCGGCGGAACGACACCGGCTGGCACGACCACGACGTGTCGTCGGGCGCCGTCCGGGTCGTCCAGGGCGCGCTGACCGAGTCCAACCCCCGCATAGGCGGCCGTCATCTGTCCGTCGGCGTCGGCGCGGGTGACTCCTTCTGCTTCGGCCCCGACCACATCCACCGACTCACCGGCGCCACCGACGACGCGGTCTCCCTGCACGCCTACTCGCCACCGCTGTGGCGCCTGGGCCAGTACGACATCAACGAGGACGGTCTGATGCGCCGCGTCTCCGTCTCGTACGCCGACGAACTCCGCCCCCTGGACAGCCCCGCCGGGTCGGGGCTTCACACGGTCGCCGGCGTGCAGGCGCTCAGTCCCGTGACGTAGTTGAGCTGGGGGCCGTAGCCCGCGAAGGTGGCGATGGCGCGGGGAAGCAGGGTGCGGCAGGGGGCTGCCTGGCCGTCGGTGTAGTCGACGGTGACGTCCACGGTGGTGTCGCAGTCGTTGACGACGGTCGTGTAGCGCCAGTCGCTGTAGTAGTGGACGCAGTCCGGAGCCGGCGTCGCGTGGACGGAACCGTCGTCAGGGGCGACCCGGCCGCCGTCCCGCGCTGTGGCGGGTGCGCCGGTCGCGCTCAACAGGCCGAGAGCCGCGGCGAACAGCCCCAGGACCGTCCTGAGCCGGTGCGGGGGCAGGAAACGACTGGCGGGGAGCATGGTGACGTCCTTCATGTCGGCGAAGGCAGCGGCCTTCGAGCCGCTGCGCGATGCCACCCTGCAACGCCTGCAAGAATTGCGCAAAGACATGCAACTTCTTTCAGTCGATGATGAACTCTCAACCGAATCAGTGCCGTTCGCGAAAAAGACCAGCCCAGAGCCTCGCACCCGGCTCCGGCGTGGAATCGACCGCGCCGGCCGGGTCGGGCGGACCGGCGCGTATCGCACTCCTACCGAGAGGTGACAGCGCCCCCGGACCGCACCTTCACCCGGATCGCGTCGACCGCCGGCGATGAGAACCGGCGGCGCCCCGAGCCGCCTCGGCGGGACGGTGGCCGGCCGCGGTGGACCGTGGTCGGCCGGACGAGCCGCGGTCAGCCGCGAGACCTGCCCTGATCCCGTCGGCCCTGGCGGGGCTGGGGGCGGCCACGGCCGCCGGAGCGACGATGCGACGGTGCCGGGGGCGCGTCCGCGCTGTTGAAACCGGGCCCGCTCGGGGCACTGAATCCGCCGGGAACCGCGGGCGCGCTCGCCGGCGCGCCGGCGGCGGCCGTGGGCGCGGGCGGCACGACGGGAGTACGGGTGCGGGGGACGGCGCGGCCCACGACGCGGGTGTGCGTCATCAACGGCGCACAGGCGGCGCAGACTTCCATCAGGGTCCACACCTGGGCAATGGCCGGATCATGGCGCAGCACCAGCAGCACACTGCCCATGCAGTGCACCTGACTGTCCTCGTGGGAGGCGCACTGCGTCTGCCGACAGGCGCAGGCGGCGTCCGCGTGCACGGTGGCCGCGCGGGCATGGGCCCCGACGTGGGCCTCGGCGAAGCGGCGCAGCGCCGCGAGGTCACGGGACCGCGGCGGCATGGCGCAGGGAGAGGAGCACGTGACCGACGCGGTGCGGTCGCTGTGGCCGGAGATGCGGACGGTCCAAGTGCGTCCCGGACGTCGCGCGGCAGGGGATTCGGAGTATGGGAGGTCCAAGACCGGCAGTCCTTCGGCAGTGGGATGTTCGCGCAGGTGCGCATAGTTTCTTTACCCGCGCGGGCCGGTCCGTCATCCACCGGTGGGCCGCGAGCGTCCTCGAATCTACGAGCGATGGCGTGCGCGGGCCCGGACTGCTGTCGTGCGGGGTTGCGATCTTCCCACAGCGGCGCATCGGACAAGTTCGACCCGCCTGGGCCCTTGAGGATATCCCCGCCGTGAAGCAGGGGTCCCGTGGGGGCGGGCCGGATGCCCGGCCCGCGACGCCGGCCCGTCGGTCAGCGCTTCGGACGGCCGCCCGCGATCCGGCTCCACAGGGAGCGGGTGGCGCCGAATCCGGTCTCGTGCACCCAGACATGGGTGCACGACGGGCACTGCAGGTGCAGCAGGCTGCCGGTGGTGGAGAGCAGATAGCGCCAGTGGTCGGAGCACGACCGCCGCTGCTCGCACCCCCCGCACCCACGACTGTCGGCGCAGTTCGGACAGCTCACCCAGGCGCGGCGCCCGGCGTCCGCCTGGGGATCAAGCGGCAGCACTGCCGTCTCCACGCCGCGGAAGCACGCCGGACGCGACCAGGTCGTCGTACACGCGCTGCTGCTCGTCGTCCAGACCGGAGTACAGAAGAGCGTACGCGGCTTCCTCCCCGCGCAGTGCCTCCATCGGGTCCCAGTCGGAGCCGAGGGCGGACAGGACCTGGGCCTGCCGCAGGACCTCCTGGGCGGTGAGGTCGATGGTGAAGTCGACCAGTGCGGGGGCGTCCGGCCGACCGGCATCCGCGGGGCGCGGGCCGTCGGCCTCGCCGGGGCCGTCGGTGAGCGGGGGATTCTGTGAGGCCATGGGACAGAACTTAGGTATGCCTTTCTTGTTGGGGCAAGGGGAGGTGGGGCACATCACAGCAGGTCGGCGCCGTGCCGGCGGGCCTCGCGGCGGGGTGGCCGACCCCGCCCGGTGACCCAGGCGGGGTGCTCACCCGGCGAGGAGTTCACGTATCCCACACACTCCCGTCACTCACCGGTCACACCTAGGTATGCTCCTGGGGCTCCATCCGCACTACTGAGGGGGGATTCCTCATGCGTATACGCAATGCCCTGGCTGTCACCGCCGCCGCTGCCGGAACGCTCGCCGCCATCGCCGCCGCGCCGGCGCAGGCCGCCGAGTTCTCGTCCGCGCTGAAGATCAAGGGCGTCCAGTACGACGCGCCCGGCTCGGACTCCAACAGCTGCTCCACCGGCAACAGCAAGAGCGAATACCTGACGGTCAAGAACTACTCGTCCAGCGCGACGGTCAACCTGAAGGGCTACCGCGTCAAGGACGCCACGGGCAACACGTTCATCTTCCCGGCGAACCACTACCTCCAGCCCGGGGACTACATCAAGCTCCGCGGCGGGCACGGCACCGACTCGGACACGAACAACGTCGTCTACCGCCAGAACTGCAACTTCATCTGGAACAACGACAAGGACACCATCAAGCTGTCCAAGCCGTCCGGCGCCGGCGCCGACGTCCACTCGTACTCCAAGTCGGCCGACGACCGTGACAACAACGGCTACATCACGTATCACGGCTGAGCCGACCGGCAGGGCCCGTTGACGGGTCCGGCGACGGGCTCGGGCTCCGGCCCGCTCGGACGACCGCCCCAGGTGCGCCGGGCGCGCACGCGCTGCGCCTGGGGCGGGTCCGACCCGTCGTTCCGGCAGTTCCGCACCACGGTCGACAGTCCGCTCCGCGCCACGACCGGCAGCCTCCTCCACGCCACGGCCGGCAGCCTCCTCCGCGTTCACGACCGATCCGGCCGGGCTCGCCCCACCAGGTGCGGCGAGCCACTCACCCCGGATCAGCGCCCCTCCGCGGGAACCCGCTCGAAACCGGGGCCTGTGAGCATTTCCACGCCGCGACAGGTCTGTCCGTGACGTTCCGGGGCAAACGGCGATGGACCCGGGAGGAAGCTCGGCCCGGGCCGAACCATGCCGCACCGTGCGACCCCTGGGAGCCCCGATGCCGACCGCCGTGCCGGACCGACCTGCCGCCATGCCCGGCAGCCGAACCGAAGCCACTGGCCCCGCCCGCTCGTTCCCTCTGCCCCGGGGCACCGGCCGGACCGCCGCGCGCATCGCCGCGCTGACCGTCTGCCAGGCGGCGTTGATGGTGGGCATCGGACTCCTGATCACCGGTCCCGCCCGGGGACTGTGGCCGATCACGGCCGAAGACACGGTGAACGAAGGCCTCGAACGGGTCCGCACCGGCACGCTCACCACGCTGTCGTCCGTCGCCTCGGAGGCCGGCAACACCCTCACGGTGATCGCCATCACGCTGGCGGCCTGCCTGGGCCTGCTCCTGATACCCCGTCTTCCGATGTGGCGCCAAGCGATCTTCCTCGCCGTCGCCGTCTCGCTCCAGTCGCTGGTCTTCCTGGCCATCACCGAGTCGGTGGACCGGCACCGGCCGGACGTGGACCGCCTCGACGCCTCGCCGCCCACCTCCAGTTACACCTCCGGGCACACCGGCGCGGCGACCGCGCTCTACGCGGGTCTGGCAGTGCTCGCGCTGTCCCGGATCCGCGGACCGTGGCGCAGGATCGTGGGCGGACTGCTGCTGCTCCTGCCGCTGCTCGTGGGTGCCGCCCGGCTCTACCGGGGCATGCACCACCCCACGGACGTCCTGGGCGGTCTCGCCAACGGTGGCCTGTCCCTGCTGATCGTGGGCCGCGCCCTGCTCGTCGAGAAGTCCGTGACCGCTCCGCCGTCGGCGGGCTCCGTACCGGCCGCACGCACCCCGGACGCCCGCGGCGGCGAGGCGCGTCAGGGCGCGACCGCCGTGATCCTCAATCCCACGGTGACCGACGAGGCCGCCCGCCACGAGCTGCGGCGGGTCCTCGAACGGCACGGCCACCGCGACCCCGTGTTCCTGGAGACCACCGCGGACGACCCGGGCGCCGGTCAGACGGACCAGGCCCTTCGTCAGGGCGCCACGCTGGTGGTGGTCTGCGGCGGTGACGGGACCGTCCGCACGGTCGCCGACGCCCTGGCCGACCGTGACGTTCCGCTGGTCATCGTGCCCTGCGGCACCGGCAATCTGCTGGCGCGCAACCTCGGTCTGCCGCTCTCCCCCACCGCGGCACTCGACGCGGCGCTCGGCGGCAGTCCGCACCGTCTCGACCTGGCGAGCATCGAGGGCGACGGCCTGACCGCCACCCGGTTCGCCGCGATGGCCGGGGCGGGCCTCGACGCGGAGATGATGGAGCACACCGACGAGCACACCAAGGCCACCCTGGGCTGGCCGGCCTACGTCCTGGCAGGCATCGGAACGCTGCGCACGCCCCGGATGCGCGTGACGATCCGGCTGGACGACTCCCCCGCCTTCCGCCGTACGGCCCGTATGGTGCTCCTCGCCAACGTCGGAACCGTGCAGGGCGGGATGACACTGCTGCCCGCCGCCCAGCCCGACGACGGACTGCTCGACCTCCTGGTCCTCGACCCCCGCGGCCCCGGCGGCTGGCTGCGCGCCGTGGGGACACTGCTGCGCGGCCGCGCCCGGCCGCCCCGGCCGTCCACCGTGCACACCCTCGCGGCCGAGGGCGACACCCGAAGCGGGGTCCCCGTCGAGTTCTTCACCTTCCGCCGCGCCGAACTCACCTTCGACACCCCGCAGGCCCGGGAGCTCGACGGGGACCCGGTGGGCACCGGCCGACGTCTCACCGCCGAGGTCAGGCCCGGCGCACTGACCGTCCTGCTGCCACCCCGGGGGAAGTGAATGAGTACCGCGACCAAGGTCCCCGAGACCCGTGACATGACCGGCGACGAGCTCTCCGCCGACGATGCGCTGGTCTCCCTGCGCCGCTACGGCGGCTGGCCCCTGCTGCGCGACGCGTTCATCCGGTTCCGCTACGCCGACGGGTTCAGCCATTCCCGGGCGCTCGCCCTGCAGACGGTGCTGGCCCTGATCCCGCTCGCCATCGCGTTCGTGGGACTCTCCTCGGCACTGCACACCGAGGACATCGGCAGGGTCGCCCAACTGACGATCCGCCGGCTCGCCGCGGGCCCGAGCGCCGACGTCGTCGACGACGCGCTCCGCCGCAGCCGACACACGGCGGGCGACGGGGCGCAGGTCGCCCTGTGGTTCGGCCTCGGCTTCTCCCTGGTCAACGTGACGACCGCGATGTGCCAGATAGAGCGCGGCGCCAACAGGATCTACGGGAACGAGCGCGACCGCGACTTCCACCTGAAGTATCTGCGCGGCCTGGTGATGTCCCTCAGCGCGGGAATCCCGCTCGGCCTCGGGTTCATCCTGATGGTGGCCGGCGGCGATCTGGCGTCCTCGATCGTGACCGTCTACCACATCGACGGAGGCGCCAAGACCGCCTGGGACCTGCTGCGTTGGCCCTTCGGGCTGCTCCTCGCCCTCATGTCGGCCAGTGCGATCTTCCGCCGCTCGCCGCGTCGCCGGCAGCCCGGGTACACCTGGCTGGCCTTCGGCGCCGCCGTGTACCTGGTGCTGTGGACGGCGCTGACCTGGCTGCTGAGTCTCTATCTCGGGGTCAGCGGCTCCTTCGACACGGTCTACGGCCCGCTCAGCGCCTTCATGTCGCTGCTGCTCTGGGCCTACCTGACCTCGATCGCCCTGTTCCTCGGACTGTCCTTCGCGGCGCAACTGGAGGCCTCACGGGCCCGGCGCCCCGGTCCGATCCACCCCGACCCGGGAGTCTGAATGGCAACGCGCGTCGCGGTCCGGAGTCTGCGCGAACGTCGGCGACAAGCAGCCGACCGCCGATTCGGCGTCCGGCTCCTCGGCTCGGCCGCCGTCGCCGCGATCGCCGCGGTGCCCTTCGGCCTGATCCTCGTCCTCGTCGAGGGACAGTGGGGACCCCTGCGCCGGCTGGACTCCGGGGCCGCCCGGCGGTTGCACGGCCTCGCCCTGGACCATCCCGCCTGGACGAGTACGCTGCGCTTCCTGTCCGACCGGGTCTGGGATCCGCTCACGTTGCGTACGGCCGTGGGGCTGCTGACCGTCTGGCTGCTGTACCGCCGGGCGTGGCGTCTGGCCGCCTGGTCCGCCGTGACGGCCGTGGCCGGGGGGCTCATCGGGCTACTGGTGAAGACGGTCGTCGAGCGGGCCCGTCCGTCGCTGGAGGATCCCGTGGCGCGGGCTCCCGGCTTCTCGTTCCCGTCGGGTCACGCGATGACCGCCACCACCTCGTTCGCCATCCTGTTGCTGGTCCTGCTCCCCATGGTGCCGCGCACCTGGCGAACGCTCTGCTGGTACGTCGCCGTGATCTCCGTCCTCGGGGTCGGCTTCACCCGCGTCGCCCTGGGCGTGCACTGGTTCAGTGACGTGGTGGGCGGCTGGCTGCTCGGTCTGGCCGTCGTCGCCCTCACCGCCTGGGCGTTCGAGGCCTGGCGGGCCGACGCGGGGCGGGTCCATGCCGACATCGGCGAGGGTCTGGAGCCCGAACTCACCGACGAACGGCCGGAACCGGGGGCATCAGGCGGTTGAGCGCGGGCGCCCGCCGCCTGACGGTCCCTGGGCCACCGTGTCGCGTGGCGCGGGTGAGGACTGGAATCATGGGCCCATGGACAAGGTCGGCAACCTCCAGATTCTTGAATCGATCGCGCGCGGACTGAACGACTGGCGCAAGCTCGCTCAGCCGCTCGCCGCCCGCTACCGGGCCGCCGACGCGGGCTCCGGGGGCGCCTTCGTGAGCGCGGTCGCGCAGGCGTCGGTCATCGCCGGGCATGACGTTCCGGAGATCAGGCTGGGGCCCGGTCTGGTCGATGTGAGCCTGTACAGCGTCGACGCGAGCGGTGCCCGCTGGGTCACCCCGAAGGACCTCGACCTGGCTCGCGTCATCTCGGGGCTGGCCCGCGAACACGGGCTGACGGCCACCCCGGACGAGGTGGCCCAGGTGGAGATCGGGCTCGACACCGCGGACGACGCGACGGCGGGCCCCTTCTGGGCGGCGCTGCTCACGGGAGACGCCGGCAACACGGTGCACGACTCGGTCTTCGACCCGACGAACCGTGTCCCCGGCGTGTGGTTCCAGCCGACCGATGCCCACGAGACCCCGCGCCAGCGCTGGCACATGGATCTGTGGCTGGCCCCCGAGGCGGCGCGGACTCGCATTCCGGCCGCCGTCGCCGCCGGGGGCACCGTGGTCGACGATTCCCACGCCCCGTCGTACACCGTGCTCGCCGACCCGGAGGGAAACCGGGTCTGCGTCTGCACGGCGGTCGACCGTGACTGAGAACGCCCGCCGGAGCGACCTGGGATCGGCCGATGCCGAGAGCCTCGCGCGGCCCCGGCACTCAGTGCGGGCGGTGGCTGAGGAGATCCCCCGGCTGGCACTCCAGCACCTCGCAGATCCGGGTCAGGGTGGTGAACCGTACGGCTCTCGCCCGGCCGTTCTTCAGGATCGACAGGTTCACGTGCGTGACCCCGACCCGGTCGGCGAGCTCGGCCAGGGTCATCCCGCGCTCTTCGAGCAGGCGATCGAGATGGACCTCGATCGCGTGCTCCTCCTTCTCTTCGGACATCAGACCGTTCCGTCGAGGTCTTCGCGCATGGCGATGCCGATGCGCATGACCCGGGCGAACGAGAGGACGCCGAGGCCGGTGAGGACCGCCATGAAGGGCATGTCCCACGTCAACAGGCCGGTGACGGCGGTGTCTTCGGCATTCCGGCTCAGGGAGTGGACGAGAGACTGCTCCGTCGTGGACTCGGCGATCGCGGCCAGCACACTGCCGGCCAGCAGCCACCAGCCCACCCTGCGCAGCCGCCCCGCGGTCCGTGCGGTGTAGAGGCCTTCGCGCTCCGCACCCCGGATCAACAGGAGCACGAGCAGGAGCGCTCCGACGCTGAAGACGAACGGGGGAACCTGTATCGCGGTGTGGAGCAGGCTCTGGGCCGTGGTGGGGTCCTCGGTGCAGTAGCTCGGGTGGGCGTCCAGCTCGATCGTGGCTCCCGGCGCGGGCTTGAACTCCATGGGTGGCACGTCGCCGCCGCTCGTCGTCGTGGACTGATCCGTGACGCAGACCGACGTGTCGCCGATGCCGAGGACGTGCAGGTGCAGGCCGTCCACGAACAGCCCCAACACGCCCACCAGTATCAGCGCCGCGAGCAGCGTCACGATGCCCTTGACCGCGCTCGACAGCGGCTCCAGCGGATTGCGTACCGTTGCCATGACTTCCCCCGTATCGATTATCGATGTTATCGAAAAACGATACAGAGCGAGGCGGGCCTCGGCAACAGCAATCGACCGGAGGTTCCCCCCGTCGGCCTACGGGCCCATGGTGTTCAACCGCCGCCGACGGCACAGAATGGCTCGACACCGACCGAGGAGCCTTCATGATCTTCATTACCGTCAAGTTCCGTGTCCGCCCCGAAGACGCGGAGCGGTGGCCCGAGATCACCGCCGCCTTCACCGCGGCGACCCGCGCCGAGCCCGGCTGCCTCTGGTTCGACTGGTCCCGGAGTCTCGACGATCCGACGGAGTACGTGCTGGTGGAGGCCTTCCGGGACGACGAGGCCGGCGCGTCCCACGTCCAGTCCGACCATTTCAAGGCCGCGCAGCAGGCCCTGCCCGGGCACCTGGCCGCGACCCCGCGCATCGTGAACATGAAGATCGACCAGGACGACTGGTCCCTCCTGGGCGAGATGACCGTCGAGGAACAGCCCTAGGGACCAGGGGAAGTTCAGTTCCGGGGCAGTTCCGGGGCAGTTCCGGGGCAGCTCCGGGGGCGGTGGCCGCGGCCCCGTCCGGCTCACGACGAACGGTCGCATCCGGTGACCCGGGGCCGGTGGCCTCGGGCGAGTGGATGCGACCGTGTTCGTGGACGGTGTGGATCAGGCGGTGTGGATCAGGCGGTGCGGACCGGGCCGTGAGCCCGGGTGACCCGGCCTGTCCTAGAAGTCGTCGGCACCGTTGCGGAGTTCGTGGGTCCAGTAGCCGGTGGCCCACTTCGCGGAGTCGACGGCGATGCCGTCGGCCCCCGGGGCCCTCACGGTGGCCAGTCCGCTGCCGCCCTGGATCATGACGGAGAAGGCCGTCACCGGCTCGGTGTCCTCGTCCTTGCCACCGTCCGACAGCCTCACGAGAGCGTAGGCGGGTGCCCCGGCGGCCAGCACGACGGGAGCGCCCGGCTTGCTCTTGGCGACGGCGGGCACGTTCTCCCGGTGGCTCTCCAGGAACTGGATCTCGGGGAAGCCGTTCATGCGGCAGCTGTGGCCCGAGGTGTTCTTGGCCGTCAGCACGATGTGGGTGTGGGGCGGGCCGCCCTGGTAGGCCGCGCTGATGGCGACGTCCTTGGTGGTGCACACGGGGGTGGAGCCGGACGCCTTGCCCGAGCCCGAGCCGGACCCCGAACCCGCCGCGGCGTCCGAACCCGATCCGGAACCCGTCGAGTTCTTCGCGCCGGCGGAACCGCCGGTGGTGCCGGAGTCCTTCGCGTTGTCGGCGTTCTGCGCGGCCGTCCCCGAGGACGCCGCCTGCGAGGAGCCGCGGGTGTCCGGGCCCGACGTCTTCGTGCCGGTGCCGTCCTGCCCGCAGGCGGTGAGGGCCAGAGCGAGCATGGCCGTGGTCGTGGCGGCGAGCAGAGTGGTGCGGTTACGGATGGTGCTCACGAAGGATCCCCCGAGAATACGTGCGGCGAACGCCGGATCATGAGGCGCGCCGTCCCTGAACTGCTGACATGCATCAGTCTTGGGCCTGGCGCTCACGTCACGCTGACGTCGCACTGGCGTGCCGCTGACGTCCGCGAGGTGACCGAGCGCACACGGAGGTCACCCGTCGTCGGCGATCCGGCGCACCGCCTCCTCGTACCGTCTGCGGTAGTCCGCCCCCGGGTTCACCCGCAGCAGCGCCGCCAGGGCCTGTACGGCGCCCTCGTCGTAACCGGCGCGTTCGGCCTCCCCGGCGGCCCGGTCCAGCAGCAGGATTCCCTCACTGTCGGCGCCCAGCGCCAGTTGGGCCTCCCCGCTGACGGTCAGCAGCAGTGCTCTCCGGGCCGCCTCCTCGTGCTCGGGGCCGAGATCGAGGGCCGTACGAGCCGATCGCAGCGCCTCTCGGGGCTGGTTCGCGGTGAGTTGTATCCGGGCGAGGTGCTGGAGCGCGAGCATCTCGGTGTGCGCGTCCGGTTCCTCGCGGGCCAGCTCGATGGCCTGGGCGCAGTTGTCCAGCGCGGCCCCGAGGTCGCCCTGCCCGGCTTCGACGACGGCGAGGTTGATGAGCGCGGTCGCCTCGCCGAGCCGGTCGCCCGCCTGCCGGGCGAGTGGGGGCGAGAGTTCCAGCAGAGCGAGTGCCTGGGTCGGCCGGCCTTCCTCGCTCAGCACCCAGCCGAGCAGCGTGAGCACACGAGACTGGGCATACGGGTCGCGCTGGGCACGCGCGCATTCCAGCGCGATGTTCAGCAGCGGAACCCAGTTGTCCCTTACCCGCCACACCACTTGGGGCCACTGGAGCAGGATGATGCGCCAGGCGCGGTCGTCGAGGCCGGCGGCCCGGGCCGCGCCGACGGCCAGGGCCAGGTCGTCGCGTTCGGTGGCCAGCCAGTGCATGGCCGCCGCCCGGTCGGTGAAGTCCCGTACGGCGGCGGGACGACGGAAGCCGTGCGGCAGCGTGAAGCAGGGTTCGCCGCCCGGTTGCGCGGTGTCGGCGGCGGCGAGCGCGGTGGCGATGTAGTGGTCGAGGACGCCGGTGAGGGCCTCGCGTGCGGATCCGGGATCGAGCGTGCGGGCGTAGAGGCGTACCAGATCGTGCAGTTCCCACCGACCGGGTGCCGTCTCGGTGACCAGGTGGGCGGCGGCGAGGCGCTCCAGTGCCGCGGCGGCGACGGGCGGGTCCGTGTCTGCCAGTGCCGCGGCGGTGAAGGGGTCGAAGTGCGCGCCGGGATGGTGGCCGAGCCGGGTGAACTGATGCAGTGCGTCGGGCGGCAGTTGCTGCACGGTCAGTCGCAGGGCGGCGGAGACACTGGTGTCGTCCACGTCGAGGTAGGTCAAGCGGCTCTGCTCGTCGGCGAGTTCGTCCGCGAGGTCGGCGAGCGTCCGCTGCGGGCGGCCGGCCAGTCGTGCGGCGGTGACGCGCAGGGCGAGGGGCAGTCCGCCGCACAGTTCGGTGAGTCTGCGCGCCGCGACCGGTTCGGCGAGAATTCGGTCCTTGCCGACGACGCCGGCCAACAGGGCGGTGCCGTCCTGGGGTTCGAGGCTGTCGAGCGGGACGGCGCCGGCCGCCTCGGAGGCGATGAGACCGTCCAGCCGGTGCCTGCTGGTGACCAGGGTGACGCAGTTGGCGCCGCCCGGCAGAAGCGCGCGGACGGTGGCGGAGTCGCGGGCGTTGTCGAGGATGACGAGCAGACGGCGCCGATGGGTCAGGGAACGGAAGAGCGCGGCCGCGGCCGACGCCGATTCGGGCACGCGGCGCGGGGGCACGCCGAGCGCCGGGAGGAACTCGCGGAGCACTTCTATGAGTTCGGGTTCGCCGGTGTCGCTGAATCCGCGCAGGTCGGCGAAGAGCCGTCCGTCCGGGAACATGTCGGCGTTGCGGTGGCCCCACTGGACGGCGAGCGCGGTCTTGCCCACCCCGGGCAGCCCGGTGACCAGGCAGACGGGTCCCTCGGCCGCGGCGGCGCGGGTCAGCGCGGCCAGTTCGGCCTCCCGTCCGTGGAAGCCGCGAGGTGCCCGCGGCAGCAGATCCGTGGGATACGGCAGCCCGCCGACCAGGGGCGGGAGAACAACGGACCTGGAAGGTGCGGGCGTTGAGGCGGAGAGTCCGTCGGTACGGTCGTTCGGCGCCGCCGGAGGGAGTCCACCCGGCGAGTCGTACGCGCGGTCGGCGGCCCGGGTGACCGGGTGAGGACCGTAGGGCCCCGGCCGGTCCTCTGCCCCTTGATGCACCGGCCGTTGATGCAGCAGCCCGTGCTGAACGGACGTCTGGTGCACCACTTCTTGCTGTCCGGAGCCGTGGTGCCCGGAGCCTTGATGACCGGGCCCTTGGTGTCCCGTAGGTGGGTGTCCTGTCGGTTCGTGTCCCACCGGTTCGTGTCCGGCCGTTCGGGGTCGGGGCGCGTTCCGGCCGGACTCGGCGGCCTGGCGGCCGGCTGCGTCGCGTATCGCCGTGGCCGGTGCCGCGACCGGGTCGGCCGAGGTGTCCGGTCCGCCCTGCTGGACCTGGTCGCCACGCAGGATCAGGGCGTACGCCTGGGCGAGTTCGCGCCCCGGGTCGACGCCGAGTTCGTCGGCGAGCAGCCGCCTGGTGCGGTGGAACCAGTCCAGCGCCTCCGACTGGCGTCCGGCCCGGTACAGGGCGGTCATCAGGGACGCGGCCAACGGCTCCCGCATGGGGTGGGTGACCGCTTCCGCGCGCAGGACGGCCGCGGCGCGGTCGTGCTCCCCCAACGCGGTGTGAGCACGGGCCAGTTGCTCGACGGCCACCAGCCGCGATTCCTCCAGCGAGTGCGCGGCCGCCTGAAGCGGCGGGCCGGGGAACGCGCCCGCGAGGGCGGGCCCCTGCCACAGGGACAGGGCGTCCTTGAGCATCAGTACGGCGTCGTGCGCGTCCTGCTGCTCCCTGGCCAGCGCGAGCAGTTCCTCGAACCGCTGGGAATCCAGCAGGGTTTCGGGCGCCCGCAGGGTGTACGCGTCGCCGAGTGTGGCCAGTTCGACCCCGTAGGCGGCGGCATCCGCACCGGCCAGCAGGGCGCGCAGCTGCGACACATGCCCCTGGATGACGCTCCGGGCGTGCAGCGGTGGCGCGTCGTCCCACAGACAGTCCGTCAGACGTGCGACGGGCACAGGAGTGTTGACCGACAGCAGCAGCGCCGCGAGGAGGCTGCGGCGCTTGGCCGGGCCGAGTGGCAGCGGTCCCACGAGGGTGTCGACCGACACCGTGCCGAGCAGCCGGAACTCCACGGGCGCGATCCCTTCCAGGTGGGAGGCACCCGAGGTCGGAGATGAGGACGAAGTTCCAGGATATCGGGGGTGCGGCGGCCCGCTGACGGCGTAGGTCGGTCTCCGGCCACGGCCCGCGGGACGCCTCATGCCCGGCGGGACCGGCGTCGCGGCGCGAGCGGGGCCTGCCGGAAAGCGCACGGCGGCCCGTGCGGGCCGAGCGGACGGCCGGGCTCGTGCCTGACCCGGGACAGGTATGCCGACGGCCCCTGGCCGCTGGGGACGCATACGGCCCGGAGACGGTCATGCCGACAGCCCTGCGGTCCCGGCGTCAGTGC
>NZ_JBHWVI010000067.1:13943-36600 GCF_042737005.1 Streptomyces sp. NPDC060027 | reverse complement strand
GCCCTTCGCGGTGCCGGGCCCGCGCCATTCACACGCCGTGTGCGCGCCGGGCCCGCATATGCCCGGCGCACACGCTCCCCACGTGTCCACCAGGCGAGTTGACTTTCCGTGCGCACACAAGGGATGTGCCGACTACGGAAAGGAGCGGACCCGTGACCGCCGACCCCGAGCATCCCGCGGCCCCCAAGGAACTCGCGGAGTTACGCCGGTCCCTCGAAGTGGGATTGACCCGCATCGAGGGAGGACTGGCCCTCCTCACTCAGCGCGACGACCAGACCGCCAAGGATCTCGACGATCTCAGTACACGGATCGTCGCGCTCGAACACACCCGCTGGCCACTGCCCACCGTCGCCGTCGTCGCGGCCGTGGGCGCGCTGGCCGTGGCGGTCTGGCAGGCTCTGGGCCACTAGGCCCCAGGACGCCGGGGGGACCGATCAGGGCAACGCGTCCTGCCCGAGCCTGAGATGGTGCAGAAGGAGCAGTGCGGCAGCCATGTTGGCGGCCGGGACCTCACCGCGGGCGACCATGTCGGGAACGAGCTTCAGGGGAACCCATTCCCGACGGTCGGACTCGAAGTCGTCCACGGGGTGTCCGATGTACGCGCCCTCGTCGGCCCAGTAGATGTGATGCCGGGCGTCGGTGAGCCCGTTGGAGGGCTCGACACTCATCAGATGCCGCAGGGGTCCCGGCCGCCACCCGGTCTCCTCCTCCAGTTCACGGGCCGCCGCGACGACGATGTCCTCGCCGTCCTCCACGACGCCCGCCGCGAGCTCCCATCCCCAGCTGTCGGTGATGAAGCGGTGCCGCCACAGGAGCAGTACCTCATTGGCCTCGTTCACGACGGTGGCCACGGCGACGGGCCGCAGCCGTATCAGGAAGTGATCGAGATGCCGCCCGTCCGGCAGCTCCACATCTGCGAGCTTGACGCTGAACCAGCGGTTTTCATACACAGTTTGTTCGTTCTGTTTCGTCCACTGCACGGTTCTGCCACCTTCCGCCGAGTAGATGGCAATATCGCAGCAGCAGCGACCCGGCAGCAGACTCGCAGCGGTCGGGGCACGGCGCAGTGGCGGTGAACACGATGGGCCCAAGCGGTGGCCGGCGTTCCGGTGGGGGGTCGTGAAGTGGCTGTCCGGGGTGTTCTCTACAGCGGTACGCGCAGTGCGCCGTCGATGAGTTCCGCGGCCTCGGTCGTGCCCGCACAGCCGCTGCGCACCAGGTGCTCGCGTACCGCGCGAAGTCTGTCACGCAGCCGCTGCGACTCCATTCCCCGTGCCTGTTCCGCCATTTGCACGGCGGTCTCCACCGCCTTGTCGGCGTTGCCCTGGCGCAGCTCGATCTGACTGAGCATCGCCAGCCGGTGCACGCGCCCCCGGTCGTGCGCCGGAGTGTCGACGGCGGCCGCGGCGTGCTCCGCGGCGGCCACCAGGTCGCCGAGGCTGAGCAGCGCCTCCGCCACCTGTACGTTGACCAGTCCCGGCTGGACATAGCCGGTCTCGTCCGGCTCGTATCCGCGCCGGATGCGCTCGGCGGCCTGCTCGGCACGCCGTATGCAGGACAGTGCGCTGCTGCCGTCGCCGAGGTGTGCGTACGCCTTGGCCTGCATCGCGTACAGGTCGGAGGCGAGCGCCGGCGTGATGTGGCGCCCCGCCGCGCGCAGCGCCGCCTCGGCGAACGCGACCGCCTGCCGGTACTCACGCATGAACAGCGCCTGGTTGACGAGCAGAGCTATGACGTAAGCGCCAAGTCCCCTGTCCCCACTGGCCTTCGCCAGGCGCAGTGCCTGGTGGAAGTAGCGCTGGGCGAGTCCGTGCGCGTCGGAGTCGTAGGCACAGATGCCCGCGATGGCCACCAACCCCCCTGTCGCTCGGTGGAGTTGGCGGCCGGTGGCGTCGGTGTAGCCGCCGCGCAGCAGAGGCGCGGTCTCGGAGTTGAGGAAGCCGACGATCCGGGTGCGGGTCGCGATGCCGCCGGCCTTGCGGTACATCTGCTCGTAGTGGGCACGGGCCGCGCGCAGCATCTCGATGTCGGCCATGCTGACGTGGTGACGGCCGCCGCGGGAGACGTCCACGTCCTCGGGCGGGTTCTCCCACTCCCACACGGGCATCACCGCGGGCGTTCCGGTGACGGCCGGGGCGCCGAGGATGTGCGGGCGCTGCTGCTCGTCGGAGCGCCACAGCGCGGTGGCCCGCTCGACGAAGCCGGAGAGCGACCCGGCGTGCGGGCTGGACGGTTCGCCGGGGACCCCGAGGCCGATGTCGTCGAGCGTGACGGGCCGGTGGAGCCGTCCCGCGAGCACCTCGCAGATCAGGTCGGGGACCTGGCCGCGCGGCCGCTGGCCCTTCAACCACCGTGCCACGGCGGTGTGTTCGTAACGGAGTGCGAGACCGCGCGCCCGTCCGGCCTGGTTGACGTGGGCGGCGAGTCCCGCGTGCGAGATGCCGGCCTCGTCGAGGATCGCGTCGAGCAGAGTGTTGGGCTGCATGGAAGGCCCCCCGAGTGGCTCGTTGCCGTCGGCGCCGATCGCGCCCGAGGGCGCGGGACCGCACCAGACCGTGCCCGTCACAGTAGTGCGTCCCCTTTCACACGGGGTGTGAAGGGAATGCCCGTATCCGCGCTGTACGCGCGCTGTCGCGGAGAGTTTCGTACCGGTTGACTGAAATGCCTCGCAAGAGGCCGGCCGGGCCGCCGGCTCCCCCTCATACAGTGCGGCGGCCCGTCTCGCGCCGTCCGCCCGGCTGCCTGCCCGACACTCCGTGGCGGGGCGGACGGCCGATGCCGGATCGGCCGGGGTGACCGCGGGACTCCGGTCGTCCGGGCGGGTCCCGTGGCCGGTCGCGTCCGGGGCGGCGGAACCGCATGCCGCCGCCCCAAGACGCGGCCGTTCGGAGCGCGCCGCGGACGCGCGGTCCGGCACGCACCTCCGCGACCCGCGTCCGGACAACTGCCGCTAGCGGGGCACGTGATGGGACACGCGGCCCTGTTTCAGGGGAACGCGTCGACGGTCGTTGCGCAGCACCAGGAGGGCCACGTCGTCAGCGGGCCGGCCGCCGGTGTGGCGCAGCACTCCGGCGAAGACCGTGCGCAGCACGGCCTGCGGCACGACGGGCCGGTCACGGACGGCCTCCGCGAGCGCCGGGAGCAGCGGGAAGAACTGCCCCTGGGTGTCCCGGGCGTCCTCGACACCGTCCGTGTGCAGGAACAGTCCCTCGCCGGGCAGGAGCCGGCCGCAGGGCTCGGCCACGAGGGCGGCCGGAAGCGGGAACGGCCCGAGCGGGGGCAGCGGTTCGGCTCGGACGAGTGGCAGGACACGGCCCCTGCCGAGCAGATAGGGCCAGGGATGGCCGCAGTTGAGGGCGTGCACCTCGCCGTCGCGGCGGATCTCCAGCAGCAGGACGGTGACGAACTCCTCGGCTGCCGGACTGTCGGGGTCGAACCCCGTCGAGGGGTGATCGGCCCGGTCCCCCTGGCGCAGATGCCGGGCCAGTGCCCGCTCGAGTCTTCTGAGCACACCGCCGAGTTCGGGTTCGTCGTGCGCGGCCTCGCGGAAGCTGCCGAGGACGGCGGCGACGGTCCCGATGGCGCCGAGTCCGTGTCCGCGGACATCGCCCATCACGACCCGCACGCCGTGCTCGGTGGCGATCGCCTCGTACAGATCGCCTCCGACGCCGGCGCCGCGGTCCGCGGAGAGCTGGGCCGCGGCGATGTTCAGCCCGTCGATGGACGGCGGCAGCGGGCGCAGCAGGACGTCCTGCGCGGCCCCCGCGACCTTGCGGATCTGCCGGAGCTCGCGCAGCAGCGCCCTTCTGACGTGGAGTGTCAGACCGGCACCGACCGCGAGGAAGACGGCGCCGGTGACGATGCGGGCGCCGACGCCGTTCTGCTGCGCGAACGGACAGGCCATGGTGTACGAGATCGCCAGCGCGCCCCAGACCGCGGGCAGCCCGAGGCTCAGTGCCCGGCGCGGCGGCGGCCGGTCCGCGGAGCGGTCGACCCGACGGCCGGGGCCGAGGCGTCGGCCGGGTGCGCGGTCCCCGCGGCCGACCCCGGCCCGGGGCCTGCCGCCGCGCACCGCACGGGCGAACCCGGCTCTCAGCCGGTCGCCCCGGCGCGGCCGCCCGAGCACCGCCCTGGCCGGGTCCCGCGAATGCGTCCGGAGCGTCGCCCTGCGGGGCGCCCCAGCCTTGAAACGGATCATGCCGATTGGCCCCCCAATAGGCACTGACAGCACTGACAGCGCGGACGGCCTCGGAGAGACCGGTCCGATTCTGTCGACCGCCCGGCCCGGCCGGGCCGGATCGCCCGGACATATCACCCGAATGAGTGAGGTGTCTTCGGGCGCGCGCATTTATGCAGGCAGGAGCCACGGAAGGCCTGGAAACGGGAGCGGGGAGCCGCGCGCCCGGCCGCGGACATCCGCGGCCACCGAACGGCGCACAGCTCCCCGGCACAACCGGTGGAACCCCTAGGCTCCGCGCAGCACGGCTCCCGTGCGCTCGGCGGCCAGTGCCACCGCCGCGTCGCGCGCCGCGGACGCCTCGTCGACCGTCAGCGTGCGGTCGGCGGCACGGAACCGCAGCGCGTAGGCGAGGGACTTCTTGTCCTCGCCGAGCTGCTCGCTCTCGTACTCGTCGAACAGCCGGATGGACTCGAGGAGTTCACCCGCGCCGTCGCGCAGCGCCGCTTCGACGTCCGTGTGCGGGACGCTCCTGTCGACGACCAGCGCGACGTCCTGCGTGGCGACCGGGAAGGTCGAGATCTTCGGGCCCTTGGGGTGGCCCGAGCTCGCCCGCTCCAGCACGTCCAGGTCCAGCTCCATCGCGCAGGTGCGCGCGGGCAGGCCCAGCGTCTTCAGTACACCGGGGTGCAGCTCACCGGCGTACCCGATGACCTGCTCCGCGCCGTCCACGAGGACCGCGAGCTCGGCGCAGCGGCCCGGGTGCCACGGCCCGTACTGGCCGGAGCGGACGAGGAGTTCGGTCCCCGACTCGCGGGCCAGGGTGCGCGCGGCCTCGATCGCGTCGGCCCAGTCGGCCGGACGACCCTTGCCCCACCAGCCGGCCTGCTCGCGGGCGCCCGCGAGGACGACGGCGGCGTGCCGGGGCTGGACGGGAAGCGCGGCGGTCAGGGACGCGACCTCCTCGTCGGTGGGACGGCGGTCGACGGGCAGCCGCCCGGCGACGCGCAGTTCCTCCTGCGGGTGGAAGACCAGGCCCGTCTCGAAGAGCGCCAGGTCGTGGCTGCCACGGCCGTCGTTGCGGCGCAGGGTCTGGAGCAGACCCGGAAGCAGCGTCGTACGGAGCGCGGGCTCCTCGTCGGAGAGCGGGTTGACCAGCTTGACGACCTTGCGCTTCGGGTCGTCGTCGGCCAGGCCGAACTGGTCGAAGACGTGCTCGCCGATGAACGGGTAGTTCAGAGCCTCCACGTATCCGGCACCGGCCAGCGCGCGGCCGATCCGGCGGTGCAGCCGCTGCCGGTCGGTGAGGCCGAGGCCCGCCGGGGGCTTGGGCAGCGTGGAGGGCAGGTTCTCGTAGCCCTCCAGCCGGATGACCTCTTCCGCGAGGTCGTTCGGGTCCGTCAGGTCGGGCCGCCAGGACGGCACGGTGACGATCAGCTCGTCCTGCCCGTAGACGTCGCACCCGACCTGCTGGAGACGGCGCACGACGGTCTCGCGGCCGTAGTCGACACCGGCCACCTTGTCCGGGTGGTCCGCCGGGATGGCGATGGTGTGCGGCGCGGACGGCGCGATCACCTCGGTGACCCCGGCGTCGGCGGTACCGCCCGCGAGGAGCACGAGCAGGTCGACGGTCCGCTGGGCCGCGGCGGACGCGGCCTGCGGGTCGACGCCGCGCTCGAAGCGCTTGGACGCCTCGGAGGCCAGCTTGTGACGGCGGGCCGTGCGCGCGATCGAGATCGCGTCGAAGTGCGCGGCCTCGATGACGACCTCGGTCGTGGTGCCCTCGGTGTCGTCGATCTCGGTGTGGGCGCCGCCCATGACGCCCGCGAGGCCGATGGGGCCGCGGTCGTCGGTGATCACCAGGTCTCCGGCGTCCAGCGTGCGCTTGACACCGTCGAGGGTGGTGATCTTCTCGCCCTGCTCGGCCCGGCGCACGCCGATCGTGCCCTGGACCCGGCCGCGGTCGTAGGCGTGCAGGGGCTGGCCGAGCTCCAGCATCACGTAGTTGGTGATGTCGACGGCCAACGAGATCGGGCGCATCCCGGCCTTCTGCAGCCGGCGCCGCAGCCAGATCGGGGAGTGGGCGTCGGGGTCGAGGCCGGTCACCGTCCGCGCGGTGAAGCGGTCGCAGCCCATCGGGTCGGAGACCTGCACCGGGTAGCCGAACGCGTTCGGGGCCGGTACGTCGAGCAGCGCGGGGTCGCGCAGCGGCAGGCCGTACGCGATGGCGGCCTCGCGGGCCACGCCGCGCAGCGACAGGGCGTAGCCGCGGTCGGGCGTGACGGCGATGTCGAGGACCTCGTCGACGAGCTGGAGCAGCTCGATCGCGTCGGTACCGACCTCGACCTCGGGCGGCAGCACGATGATGCCTCCGGAGCCGTCGTCGCCCATGCCCAGCTCGTCGCCGGAGCAGATCATGCCGTGCGAGGTCTTGCCGTACGTCTTGCGCGCGGCGATCGCGAAGTTGCCGGGAAGGACAGCGCCGGGCAGCACCACGACGACCTTGTCGCCGACGGCGAAGTTGCGGGCGCCGCAGACGATCTCCTGGGGCTCACCGGTGCCGTTGGCCGTGCCGACGTCGACGGTGCAGAAGCGGATGGGCTTCTTGAACTCCGTCAGTTCCTCGATGGTGAGCACCTGGCCGACGACCAGGGGACCCTTGAGGTCGGCGCCGAGCTGCTCGACGGTCTCGACCTCGAGGCCTGCCGAAATGAGCTTGGCCTGGACGTCGCGCCCGGTCTCCGTCGCCGGCAGGTCGACGTACTCCCGCAGCCAAGAAAGCGGGACCCGCATCAGATCTCCATCCCGAACGGCCGGGTGAACCGGACGTCACCCTCGACCATGTCTCGCATGTCTTCTACGTTGTGACGGAACATCAGCATCCGCTCGATGCCGAACCCGAAGGCGAAGCCGCTGTACTTCTCCGGGTCCACGCCACAGGCGACCAGCACCCGCGGGTTGACCATGCCGCAGCCGCCGAGCTCGATCCAGCCCTCGGAGGAGCAGGTCCGGCAGGGGCGGTCGGGGTTGCCGACGGACTCGCCCTTGCAGACGTAGCAGAGCATGTCCATCTCGGCGGACGGCTCGGTGAAGGGGAAGTAGTTCGGGCGCAGCCGGGTCTTCATGTCCGAGCCGAAGAGCGACTGGACCATGTGGTCCAGGGTGCCCTTGAGGTCGGCCATGGTCAGGCCCTCGTCGACGGCCAGCAGCTCGATCTGGTGGAAGACCGGGGTGTGCGTGGCGTCGAGTTCGTCCGTGCGGTAGACGCGGCCGGGGCACACGACGTAGACGGGCGGCTCCCGGTCGAGCAGTGCGCGGGCCTGCACCGGCGAGGTGTGGGTGCGCAGCACGACACCGGACTCGTCGCCCTCGGTGCCCTTGGGGCCCTGGACGAAGAAGGTGTCCTGCATCTGCCGGGCCGGGTGGTCGGGCGTGAAGTTGAGGGCGTCGAAGTTGAACCACTCCGCCTCGACCTCGGGTCCCTCGGCGACCTCGTATCCCATGGACACGAAGACGTCCGCGACCCGCTCCATCATGGTGGTCAGCGGGTGCCGGGCGCCGGCCGGTACGCGGTCGTAGGGCAGTGTGACGTCCACCGCCTCCTCGACCAGTACGCGGGCGTCGCGGTCGGCCTCCAGCTCGGTCTGGCGGGCGGCGAGGGCCTTGTTCACGGCGCCGCGGGCCTGGCCGACGAGCTTGCCCGCCGCCGCCTTGGCCTGCGGGGGCAGTGCGCCGATCTCGCGGTTGGCGAGGGCCAGCGGCGAGGTGCCGCCGGTGTGGGCGACCTTGGCCTCCTGGAGCGCGTCGAGGTCACCGGCGGCCGCGAAGGCGGCGAGCGCCTCGTCCCGCATGCGCTCGATCTCTTCCGGTTTCAAGGCCTCGACCTCTACAGGGTCGTACGACTTATTAGGTGCCGACATCTCTTCCCGTGCTTCCGGTTGGCTGGCTGAGGGTCCCCGTCATCGACTCGGAGACGAATCGTCCGCAGATGAGAGGACGCAAAGGTGCCAAAGGCCGAGTCTAACGGGGGTGGGGGCCTGCCCAGGACTGGGCGTCCTCGCGGTGCTCCCGTGCGGATGCGCCCGTGGGGGCCGCTGCGGCGTTTACAGAAGGTACGCCGGGGTGCCCACGGGCAACGTAAATCGGAACTCCGCGCCCCCGCCGGGGGCACGGCCGACCGTGATGGTGCCGCCGTGGGCTTCGACGATGCCCTTGACGATGTAGAGCCCGAGGCCGGTGCCGCCGCGCTTGCTGCCCCGCCAGAAGCGGGTGAAGACGCGGTTCATGGACTCCTCCGGGATTCCGGTGCCCTCGTCGCTCACGGTGACCGACGTGACGGCGTTCGCCGTGCCCTCGTCGTCCGTCCGCTCACGCGGGGAGACCGAGGGTGCCACGTCAATGGTGACGGTTCCCTCGCCGTGCCGCACCGCATTTTCGATCAGGTTGCTGAGCACCTGGTCGATCTTGTCGGGGTCGGCCCAGAGCGCGGGCAGGGGCTGCTCGATGCGCAGCAGGAAGCGGTCGGCGGGCTGGCCCGAGGCGACGTACGCCTGGATGTGCCGGCCGACGGCGGCGCCTATGTCGACGGGCTGGCGGCGCAGTTCGAGGCGCCCGGAGTCGATACGGGAGATGTCGAGGAGCTCGGCGATGAGCCGGGTGACACGGTTCGCGTCGGCGTCGACGGTCTCCAGCATCAGTTTCTTCTGGTCGTCGGTGAAGCGTTCCCACTTGGCGAGCAGGGTCGCCGTGAAGCCCTTGACGGAGGTGAGCGGCGAGCGCAGCTCATGGGCGACCGTGGCGATCAGCTCGGCGTGGCTGCGCTCGGTGCGGCGGCGGGCCTCGGTGTCGCGCAGGGAGACGACGACCCGGCGGACCGGTCCGGTGGGCCGGGTCCGCACATAGCGCGCGGAGACGAGGACCTCACGGCCGCCGGGGAGCAGCAGATTGCGCTCGGGCTGGCTGTTACGGATGGCGAGACCGCCGTACGGGTCGGTCAGCTGCCACCATCGGCGGCCTTCCAGGTCCTCCAGGGGGAGCGCCGATTCGAGCCGTCGGCCGAGGGCCCCGGCCGCGGGGACCGCCGTGATCCGGGCGGCGGCGGCGTTGAAGCAGATCACCCGGCCGTGTTCGTCGGCGACGACGATTCCGTCGGGCAGGTCGTCGGGGTCGATGCCGAGCCCGGCTCCGGAGCCGTCTCCGGCGGTGTCATCGTGCCGGGACGCGGATGTGCCGCGCACGTCTCGTGCTCGTAGCGCGCTCTGCGCCCCGCCCGTGCCGACACTCATCCCCGTACCCCACCTCTCGTCTGGCGCAGAGGGCCCCCGAGCCCGTCACCCTACTAGCTGCCGGTGACGGAACGGCACCCTGTGGAGGCGCGCTGTGCACGGGCTGACGCGTAGAGACATACGGCCGCGGCCGTGGCGAGGTTCAGGCTCTCGGCCTTTCCGTGGATGGGAACGCGCACGACGGCATCGGCCAGCGCACGGGTTTCCTCCGGAAGCCCCCAGGCCTCGTTGCCGAACACCCAGGCGGTGGGTCCGCCCATGGTCCCCTTGTCGAGTTCGTGGTCGAGATCGTCCTCGCCCGCGCCGTCGGCGGCGAGGATGCGGATGCCCGCGTCCTTGAGTCCGGCCACGGCCTGCTCGACGGGCACACCGACGGCGACGGGCAGATGGAACAGGGACCCGACGGAGGCACGTACGGCCTTGGGGTTGTAGAGGTCCACGGAGGCGTCGGTGAGGACGACGGCCTCGGCGCCCGCAGCGTCCGCGCAGCGCAGCACGGTGCCGGCGTTCCCGGGGTCGCGGACGTGCGCGAGCACGGCGACGAGCTTGGGCCGGGCCTTGAGGATGTCCTCGAAGGGGGTGTCGAGGAAGCGGCAGATCCCGACGAGGCCCTGCGGGGTGACGGTGGTGGAGATGTCGGCGATGACCTGCTCTTCGGCGAGGTGCACGCGGGCGCCGGCGCCTCGGGCGTCGCCGACGATGTCGGCGTACCGCTCGGCGGCTTCGACGGTGGCGAACAGTTCCACGAGGGTGGCGGAGCCGTCGGCGCGGTGCGCCGCGGCCTCCCGGACGGCCTGCGGCCCCTCGGCGAGGAACAGCCGCTCCTTGCCCCGGAAGTTCCGCCGGGCGAGCCGCCGGGCGGCCAGGACACGCGGCGAGCGCGGGGAGATCAGCTCGGGGGCGGCGGGGGGCATGTTCTGGTTCACCTTCGATATCTGGGGACTACTGCAACCCCTAGGGGCGCGGGCCTGTGTCGATCTGCGGCTCCGCCGCGATGGGGGTCCCCCTGTTCGAGCGGAGCCGAGAACTCGGGGGCGCGATCAGCCCCCGACGGCCGGCACCCGAACGGACAGCCTCAGCGGGCGTCAGCAACAAAGGACCCGCAGGCGAAACCTGCGGGTCCTTCAGTCACGTCGGCCAGAGCCAGCGCAGCGTCACGCGGCCTTCGGCGCGTTGACGTCCGACGGCAGGGCCTTCTGCGCGACCTCGACCAGCGCGGCGAACGCGTTGGCGTCGTTGACGGCCAGCTCCGCGAGGATCTTGCGGTCCACCTCGATGTTGGCGGCCTTCAGACCCTGGATGAGGCGGTTGTACGTCATGCCGTTCTGGCGGGCCGCAGCGTTGATGCGCTGGATCCACAGCTGACGGAAGTCGCCCTTGCGCTTCTTGCGGTCGTTGTAGTTGTAGACCAGGGAGTGGGTGACCTGCTCCTTGGCCTTGCGGTACAGGCGCGAACGCTGGCCGCGGTAGCCCTTGGCCGCCTCGAGGATCGCCCGGCGCTTCTTGTGTGCGTTTACTGCCCGCTTGACGCGTGCCACTTTTAACTCCTTGTAGCGGGGCCGTGGTTGGACTCACACGGCCCGAAATCGATGGGGTCCCGGATCAGACGTGCGGCGCCTGGGCGCCGGTACGTCACTTGCCGAGAAGCTTCTTGATCTTCGCGGCGTCGCCCGGGGCCATCTCGGCGGTGCCGGTGAGACGACGGGTCACGCGGGACGACTTGTGCTCGAGCAGGTGGCGCTTGCCGGCGCGCTCACGGAGCACCTTGCCGGAGCCGGTGATCTTGAAGCGCTTGCTGGCACCGCTGTGCGACTTGTTCTTCGGCATAGCGCCGTTCTCTCCTCGTCAGTGGCGTTCCGGTGCCCGGTCGCAAGACCGGGCACGGCGGAACGTCATATGTATGGATTGGCGTCCCGGGGCGTCAGCCCTGGGATCAGGCCTCGGCTGACGCCTCGGCCGGAGCCTCGGCGGACTCGGCCTCGGTGGTCTCACCCTCGACGGCTTCGCCCTCGACGGCTTCGCCGTCGGCGATGTCGTCATCGGCGGCGTTCTGCGAACGACCGGGGTTGGCCTTCGCTTCCGCCTTGCGAGCCGCCTGAGCCTCACGGGCCTCGGCCATCGCCTCGGTCTTCTTCTTGTGCGGACCGAGAACCATGATCATGTTTCGGCCGTCCTGCTTCGGGTTCGACTCGATGAACCCGAGGTCCTCGACGTCCGTGGCGAGACGCTGCAGCAGTCGGTAGCCGAGTTCCGGCCTGGACTGCTCGCGACCACGGAACATGATCGTGATCTTGACCTTGTCGCCCTGCTTGAGGAACCGGACGACGTGACCCTTTTTGGTGTCGTAGTCGTGCGGGTCGATCTTCGGCCGGAGCTTCATTTCCTTGATGACCGTGTGCGCCTGGTTCTTGCGCGCCTCACGGGCCTTCATGGCCGACTCGTACTTGAACTTCCCGTAGTCCATGAGCTTGCAGACCGGCGGGCGTGCGCTCGCGGCCACCTCGACCAGGTCGAGGTCGTACTCCTGAGCAAGCTCCAGGGCCTTGGCAAGCGGAACAATCCCGACCTGCTCGCCGCTGGGACCGACAAGTCGCACTTCGGGAACGCGAATCCGGTCGTTGATGCGGGGCTCGGTGCTGATGGATCCTCCTCGGTAGCACCACACGGCGGTCTGGCGGACAGCCGCGTATGTCTCTGATGACAGTGGACCAACCATCACGGCACATGAAAAATGCCCCGGACGGGACACAGGCGGGGCTCCATGGCTAACCGGAGCACCGCCGCGGTCAACCGCGGGGCGCACATTCGGGCGACTCCACCGTCCGTACGGAACGGTGGTGGCCACCTGACCGGATGACCCGCCGTCCCGGAGGACAGTCGGGTGGGAGATCGGAGCCTCCACTTGTGGGCTGAGCACATACGTGTCCAGCCGGTCGTTACACAAGGTTAGCAGTTCCGCCGGGTACGCGCTAACCGGAGGCCTCCCCGCCGTCTCCCACCCGGCGGAAGACTCCCGCGGACGGGGGCGCGCGCGCCGGGGCCTATCGTGGGAGGCATGAGTGACACCCCTCCCCAGAACCCCGACTACGACACCATGACCCGCGACATCGCCGAGGTCCCCGCGGTCGAGGTCATCGTGACGGTCGCCGTCAACCTGATGAGCGCCGCCGCCGTGAAGCTCGGTCTCACCGAGGAGGGCGACGAGCACAAGGACCTGGACGAGGCGCGCAAGCTGGTCAGCGCGCTGGCCGGGCTGCTCGACGCGAGCACGACCGAGATCAGCTCCTTCCACGCGGCGCCGCTGCGCGACGGCCTGAAGTCGCTCCAGCTGGCCTTCCGCGAGGCCTCCCTCGTCCCGGACGAGCCGGGCCAGGGCCCGGGCGAGAAGTACACGGGCCCCATCTACGGCTGACCCGCGTCCGTACGTCGTACGGAGGCGGACCTATCCGCGTACATACAGGGGCTCGCCCGGCGGCGTCGCCTCGGCCGGCAGAAGTGCCAGGTCGAGGCCGCGCACCAGGCGGGCCCTCAGTGTTTCGTCGGCCGCGAGCCGCTCGGCCACCGCGCGAGCGGTCTCGGCGGGGGCTGCCGACGGGTCGAGCACGAGGGCGAGGGTGCCGTCCGCCCGGCCGGGGCCGAGATGGGCGCGGACCACCAGGGGCTCGGCGGCGACCGCGGCCCGTACCGCCTCGACCACGGCGGGATCGGCGAGCGGGTCGGCGGTCGTACGCCCCTCGGCGAGCGCCAGCAGGGCGGAGCCCGTCAGCTCGTAGGACACGGGACCGGCCAGGTCCAGCACGATCGTGTCGGCCTTCTCGTGCGCCGCTGCCTCCAGGACCTGGATCAGGCGTACGGCGACGGGGCGGGCCTCGGGGTCCCAGCGGGCCAGCGCGTCGGTGGACGTGAAGGCGGGCAGGGCCGTGCGGCTACCGGCCTTGAGGGTGGGCACCGCCATGTCGCTGGTCTTCTCGCGGCGCAGCCCGTTCTCGTCCTCCTCGACCTCGCCGAGGATGGCCACGACCGGCACGAGCAGCCGGGCGCCCCGGAGTGCCTCCAGGACCGGCGGCACGGCGGTGCGGTCCGCGGACCACGCGGCGAGCGCCGCGCTCAGCCGGGGGTCGGCGGAACCGTCGTCGTCGGAGAAGCCGGGGTCGGGAATGTTCTTGTTCGCCACGGTCCCCGACCCTATCGGGGGGATACTGCTGCGCTTGTGCGGCCCCTGAAACCCGGCGTTGACGGGATTCATCAGTTTCTCAGCCTTCCCTGACACACCTCTAACACGCGTCTAACCGCGGACACAGCCCGCAGGTCCAGCATCGCGGGATGGACCGTCACAGAGCCCGCGGGCGCCGCGCCCGGCCCTCCCGACGCAAGCCACTGCTGTACACCGCCGTGGCCTCCGCCGTCCTCGTCGGCGCCACCGCGACCGGGGCCGTGTACGTGAAGGCCCAGGCGCACGACGGCCCGGGCGCCGTATCGTCGGCGGCGGCGTCGGCATCTCCCTCTTCGTCGCCGACCGTGACCGAGGAGGCTTCGGTGGAACCTGTGGCGGAGCCCGCCGTGGACCGGGACGCACTGCTCGCGAAGGCGATGAGAGCGGTGACGGTGGCGGCCGGCGCGAAGGCCTCGGTCGCCGTCCTCGATCTCGACTCCGGTGCGAGCGCCGCGTACGGCGACGCCGCCTTCGACACCGCGAGCATCGTGAAGGTGAACATCCTGGCCGCGCTGCTGCTCCAGGCACAGGACGCGGACCGGCATCTCACCGCGCAGGAGAAGACGTACGCCACCGCGATGATCGAGCACAGCGACAACGCGTCGGCGACCGCGCTCTGGAGGGCGATCGGCCGGGCCGACGGCCTGGACGCGGCGAACAAGCGCTTCGGTCTGACGGACACGGAGGGCGGCGAAGGCGAGCTGTGGGGGCTGACCCAGACCACGGCGAGCGACCAACTGACGCTGCTGCGCCAGGTGTTCGGTGACGAATCGGAACTCGGCGAGAGCTCCCGGTCCTACCTTCAGGGGCTCATGGGCGAGATCGCGGCCGGCCAGCGGTGGGGTGTCTCGGCCGCGGCGGACGGTTCTCAATGGGCCCTGAAGAACGGGTGGTTGCCTCGCAGCACGACCGGACTGTGGGACATCAACAGCATCGGGCGGGTCTCGGCCGACGGCCACGCCTATCTGGTGGCGGCCCTGTCGAACGGCAACTCCACGCAGACGAAGGGCATTTCGCTGGTGGAAGCGGTGTCGAAGGCCGCGCTGTCCGTCTTCCGGGACATCACCGAGGACTGACGCGGACGGGATCGACGGGGACCGATGTGACGTGTACGTCGGCGGGGGCGGCGGCACGGTCCGGACACCGATCGGTACAGGGACCGGGTCGGTGGACTTCCTGCCGCCCGCCGGTGGTGCGCGCGGGCCCGGATCCTAGGAACGGCCGAACAGGCGCGGAACCCTGCGACCGCGCCACAGGACCACCGAGGTGCCCAGCAGGGCCAGGCCCAGGGCGCCCGCGAGCGGGCCGGCCCAGTCGGCGGAACTGCCGCCGTCGTCGGGGGCGTCGGGGCCCGGGCCGAAGTACTTCTGGCCGTACGCCGCCGACTTGAGGCCTTCCGGCTTGAGCCGCCCGCCCGCCTCGATGGCGGCGGCGGGGTCGATGAAGCCGAAGCCGCGGGAGTCGTCACGGCCCCCGGAGGGAACGTTGCGGGCCGTGTCCTCGAGGAGCTGCTTGATCTGGGCCGGGGACAGGCCCGGGTGGGCGGCCTTGATGAGCGCGACCGCGCCGGAGACGAACGCGGACGCCGCGCTGGTGCCCCAGCCCTCGTAGTACCGGTCGTCCGGGTCGGCGATGACGATATCGACGCCCGGGGCGCTGACGGTGGCGTACCAGCGGCGGG
This sequence comes from Streptomyces sp. NPDC060027, assembly GCF_042737005.1. Classification (NCBI taxonomy): domain Bacteria; kingdom Bacillati; phylum Actinomycetota; class Actinomycetes; order Kitasatosporales; family Streptomycetaceae; genus Streptomyces; species Streptomyces sp. NPDC060027. The sequence goes on along the minus strand of NZ_JBHWVI010000067.1, from coordinate 21,244 downwards.
TGGAGAAGGAGGCGCGGGTTCCGTAGCGGTCGACGGCGGTCGCCGCGATCACGCCGGGGTACGCGGCCGGGTAGGAGATGTGGTCGCCCTTCTCCCCGCCGTTGCCGGCCGAGGCGACGACGACGGCGCCCTTCCTCAGCGCGTACTGGACGGCTTCGTCCTCGGCGGGCTCGGGGTGGGCGGACTTGGAGTCGTCGCCGAGGGAGAGGTTGATGACGTCGGCGCCGTGGTCGGTGGCCCAGCGGATGCCCTCGGCGAGCGCGTTGCCCCGGGTGTTGCGGGCCTTCGAGCGGGCCGAGTCGCCGTCCTCGAGGATGACGCGGACGGGCAGGACCTTGGCCTCGGGGGCGATGCCCATCACGCCGTCGGCGTCACCCGCTCCGTGGCCGTGCCCGGCGATGATGCCGGCCATGGCGGTGCCGTGCCGGGCCCAGGCCCGGTCGCCACGGCTCGCGCCGAAGCCGACCATGTCCTTCCCGGCGAGCACGTTGCCCGCGAGGTCCGGGTGCCGGGCGTCGACGCCGGTGTCCAGGACGGCGACGGTGATGCCCTTGCCCTTGGTCGTCCGCCACGCCTGCTGCGTGTGCATCGCGTCGAGGCCCCACTGCTGGGCGCGTATGCCGTCGGCGTGCGCGGCGGTCGAGGGCACCAGGGCGAGGGAGGCGGCGAGGACGGCGCCGAGGACGCCGGACCTGCGGGAGAGGCGGGGCCGACGGGCCGCCAGGGCCGCGCGGACGCGCTTCCCCGGCATCGCGCGCCGTCCGGCCGCGGCGGTACCGGTGCCGGTGCCGGTGCCTCCGGTCGTGCCGGTCTGCCGAATGCGGCCGACGGGGCCGTCCGTGCGGGTCATGACGGCTTCTCCGTGGCCGAGGTGACGGTCTTGCGAAGGCTGCGCTCCACCCGGTCGGCGAGTCCCCGCGCCTCATGGCCGAGGCCCGCCTGGGCCACGGCCGCGGTCGAGTCCGTTTTCATGGCCTCGGCGGCGGGCTGCGGGGTGGCGACCGCGCGCCCGTCCGCGAACCCGGAGACGGCGTACACGACGACGGGGGCGTCCGTGAGGACCGACTCGGTCCAGGAGGCGCGCTGAGCCTTGCCGAAGTCCTCGGCGGCGGTGCCCTTCGCCGCGTACGGGCGGGGCATCAGGTCGGTGCGCCGGTCCAGGCCCTCCTTGCGGAAGCGGGCCTTCAGGGAGGTCATGGCCGCCGCGTCCGCCTTGGTGAACAGCAGGCCGACGGTGGTGACATGGCTGCGGGTCGCGTCCACGTAGGTGGCGCGCAGCAGCCGCAGGCAGCCGACGGGGGCGAGGGCCTGGCGCAGCAGCGGGTCGAAGGCGTCCTTGCAGCCGGTGTCCGGGGCCACGGCGATCCGCGTCCAGGCGCGGTCGGAGCCGCCGGGACCCGCCCCGTCGCCCCGCACGGTCGGCGGGAAGAGCCGGTCCACGGGCACGCTGTGCCAGAGTTCTCCGGCCGCCGCGAAGGCGCCGCGCGAACCGGGTTCGTCCGTGTCGCCCCCGGTGAGCCAACTCCCGGTCACCGCACCGCCGATGAGCCCGAGCCCGAGCACGACACAGGCCGCGGCGGTCAGGGGACGGGGCCGGGCCCGGACCCCGCGGAACGGACGCACGCGCGCGGTGTCGTCGCCGTACGTCGCGGGCTCCGCGAACGACACGAAGGGGCGCTCGACGCCCGGGGGGCCGTCCCGGGGGGCCGGAGCGAACGGGGGTGTGGCCCCGGAAGGCACCGGGGACTCCTCGTCCCGGCCGGTCCGCCGCCGCGTCGCCTCCGTGAACCGCTCCCCGGAAACGGGGGCATGCCCGGCCGCTCCGGACGCCGACGCCACGGGGCGCGAGGGTTCGGAGGGCCGCAGGGTTTCGGGGGAACGCAGGGTTTCGGGGGAACGCAGGCGCTCGGACGGGTGCGGGGGCCCGGACGGACGCAGGGGCTCTGCAGGGCGCGGAGGCTCGGCCGGGGTTCCCAAGGGATGCGGAGGCTCGGGGGAACGCAGGCGCTCGGACGGGTGCGGGGGGCCGGACGGACGCAGGGGCTCTGAAGGGCGCGGGGGGCCGGAGGGATGCGAGGGCCCGGGGCCGCGTGCGGGACCCGACTCCCGCTCCGGCGCGGCGGGGTGCGGCAACCGGGCAGGGCGCTGCCCGGAGCGGGGCGGCCCGTCCGGCTGCGACGACCCGGCGATGTGCGGCGCCCCACCGGGACGCACCGGCTCGGCGAAGGCGGACGCGGACGCGGGTGGCGCGTCCGGGAAGCGTGCGGAGGCCGCGGGGGGCGGCGGAGCCGTCGACCCCGGCCGTCCTTCGGGACGGAGCCGGGGGAAGCGTCGGGGCTCCGGCCGGGGCGCGGGAGGCTCCGGAGCTGCGTCCGACGCGGGGCGCTCCGAGGCCGCCGACGGCGAGACCGGGCGCTCCGAAGGGGACCCCGCGGAGCCCTGCCGGACGGCTTCCGCCGTGGGGTGCTGCGCGGTGAACGGTGCCGTCGGGCGATGCGCGGCGGACGGCGAGGTGCCGGTCGAGGCCGACCTCGGCGCACCGGGCGCGGCAGAACCCGGGGCACCGGCCGAGACAGACCCCGGCCTGCCGCGCGAGCCAGACGTCGACGTGCCGGGCGAAGCGGACCTCGGCGCGGGCGCAGCGGACGTCGAGGTGCCCGCCGAAGGGGACCTCCTCCGCACTCCAGGGGAGACGGAACCCGGAGCGCCGGACGGGGCGGACCCCGGTGCGGCGGGCGAGCCAGGACTCGGCGTGCCAGGCGCGGCAGACGTCGGTCTGCCCGGTGAGGCAGACGTGAGTCGGCCGGGCGCGGCGGACGCGGGTGCGCCGGACGGGGCCGACATCGGCGGGCCGGAGGAGGCCGGCGCAGGAATCGGCGGGCCGGACGCGGGCGACGTGGGAGTGCCGGGTGGGGCGGACGGAGCGGACGTCGGAGTGGCAGCCGTGCCGGATGCCTCGTCCGTTTCCGCCGAGGTGTCGAAGAAGTCGAAGGAACGCGGCGGCGACGGCACCCGCGAGGCCCGCACGATTCCCGACGCGGAACCCGGCGCTGAGGCCGGCGCCGCGGCGGAAGCCTGTGGGGAACCGCCGTCGGACGATCGGGACCCGCCCACGGAGCGTCCGCTCACCGGACCGGGCCACTCCCGTGTCGACGGCGGCCCGACGGGCTGGGGCGGCACCGACGGAGCCTCGGTACGAGGCCGGCTCGCGGGACGCGGCGGGACCGGCGGAGCGCGATGCGGCGTGGCGCGCCCGGACCGGGACGAAGCCTCCTGCCCGGAGGACGAGGGGGCCTCGAACGGGGACGCGGAGGGCGGCTCGGCGGACCAGTCCTCTCCCGCCGACAGCCACGGCTCCGGCGACCGGGCCGGTATCGACCGAGTCGTCCCGGAGGGCGAACTCGTCCCGGCGGCCGGGTTCGTCCCGGCAGCCGGGTTCGTGGGAGCCGGTGGCATCGACGGGGGCGGCGGGCTCGCGGGAAGCGGCGGGCTCGCCGGAGGGGGCGGGGTCTGCGACGTCGGCGGGGTCTCGGCCGGTGGAGTGCCGGGACGCGGGGGAATCGAGGCGCGCCGCGCTTCCGTGCTCATGCACCCCCCGTTTCCTCGTACCGGGCTGTCGGCAGCCGCGGAACTCGGCGAACCGTTTCGTGTGCGGAAGGGGCCCGCCACGGGCACGCATACCCGCACCGGTGGACCGTCACCCCGGGCAGGGCCCGCCGGGGCAAGGTCGTTCCTCCCTGCGTCCGCGTCACTCTACGGGTTGACGCGCGTCCGGCGGGAACCAGTCCGAAGCCCGGGGGTATCTGCCCGGAACGTCCCCCTACCCTGCGGTAATCGAGTCTGGCAGGCTTCGGTCATGACTGCCCGTGCCGCCGACAGGGCCCGCTACGACCGGGCCACCGCTCACCTCGACGCCCCCGTCGCGATCGTGGACCTGGAGGCTTTCGACGCGAACGCGGACGATCTCGTCCGCAGGGCCGGCGGCAAGCCGATCCGTGTCGCCAGCAAGTCCGTCCGCTGCCGAACCCTCCTGGAACGCGTCCTGGACCGGGACGGCTTCGCGGGGATCATGTCCTTCACCCTCGCCGAGTCGCTGTGGCTGGCCAGGTCGGGTTTCGACGACGTCCTGCTCGCCTATCCGTCGGCCGACCGCAAGGGCTACGCCGAGCTGACCGGCGACCCCAAGCTCGCCGCCGCGGTCACCGTCATGGTCGACGACCCGGCGCAGCTCCGTCTCATCGACGAGGCGCGCCAGGGTGGCACCGAAGTCGTGCGGGTCTGCCTGGAGCTGGACACCTCGCTCAAGATGTTCGGCGGCAAGGTCCGGGTCGGCGCGCTGCGTTCGCCGCTGCACTCCCCCGCCCAGGTGGCGGAGATGGCCCGCGCCGTCAAGCGCGCGCCGGGCTTCAAGCTGGTGGGGATCATGGCGTACGAGGGCCATATCGCGGGCGTCGGCGACGCGATCGCGGGGCGGCCACTGCGCTCGCGTGCGGTGCGGCTGATGCAGGCCACGGCCCGCAAGGAGCTCGTCCAGCGGCGCGCGGAGGTCGTCCGGGCGGTACGGGCGATCGAGCCGGACCTCGAGTTCGTCAACGGCGGCGGCACCGGCAGTGTCCAGCACACGGCGGCCGAGGACGCGGTCACCGAGATCGCGGCCGGTTCGGGGCTCTATGTGCCGAGGCTCTTCGACAACTACTCGTCGTTCAGCGGACGTCCGGCCGCGCTGTTCGCCCAGCCCGTCGTGCGTCGGCCGGGTGTGGGTGTGGTGACCGTGCTGGGCGGCGGCTACCCGGCGTCGGGCGCCCCGGGCCCCGACCGGCTGCCCGTCCCGTATCTGCCGGAGGGGCTGGTGTACGACCCTCAGGAGGGTCCCGGCGAGGTGCAGACCCCGCTGCTCGGCTCCCCCGCGGACGATCTGCTCATCGGCGACAAGGTGTGGTTCCGGCACGCCAAGGCCGGTGAGCTGTGCGAGCGGTTCGACACCCTCCACCTGGTCGAGGGCGACTCGGTCACGGCCACCGTCCCGACGTATCGCGGCGAGGGCCTCACCTTCCTCTGACCCGGCGGAGGCCTCACCCGGCAGCGGCGTCGCGGTTCACTTCGACGGGCCGATGCTGCTGCCCACACCGCTGTCTCCGCTCTTGTCGCCGACCGGCCGGATCCCCTTGGTGATCCGGTCCATGTCGGAGAGCGGCGGCCCGTCGGCACCGGCGTCGAAGGCGAACCGGACGATGACCGGGGACTCCGAGCCCACACTGGACGGGAAGGCCAGCGACTCGACGTAACCCCCGGGCCCCACACCGGTCTTGACCTTCCAGCGCACGAAGTAGCCGGCGCGCCCGGCGACGGCGACCGAGCCGGCCTTCACCACCCGGTGGGACGTGATGCCCCGGAAGGGGCGACTGTCGACGAGGTCGTGTTCGTACGCGCTGTCGGCGGCGTCCTCGATGTCCCCCTCGGCGAGGGCCTTCGGGGATGTCTCGTCGGTGGCCGTGGCGGTGCGCGAGACGACCCGGCCGTGCCGGCACAGGCCGGGGTCGCCCGGGCAGTCGTAGGTGCCCGGGGTCGTCATCACCGTGTCGTGGTCGGCGACGTACTTCGGTCGTTCCCAGCCGTCGAGCAACGGGAAGGTGATGCCGTTGAGTTCGTCCACGACGACGGACGGGTCGCCGGCCGAGGGGCCGGAGGGGGAGGGCGACGGGCTGCCGGTGTCGGTGGGAGACGCGGCGGCCGGTGTGGTCTGCGTCGCGGCCTCTTCGCCGCCGCCTTCGTCGCGCAGCAGCACGGCGCCCGTGACGATCGCGGCGACGAGGACGACGGCGGCGGTCACGAGCGCGACGGCCTTGGCCCGCCCGGAGCCGTCGGCGCCGGGCGACTCCGGCTGTGTCAGGGGCTGTTGGGGGACGTCGGGCTGGCGCCGGTGGTCGGTCCAGGCGGTCCCGTCCCACCAGCGCTCGACGAGTGGGTACGAAGGGTCGCGGTACCAGCCGGGTGGAGGCGTCATGCTCATCCCAGCACTCTAGGACGTGCCGCGAGGATCAATACACGGTGTCCGCCAGGTCGGGCACGACCGAGCCGTCCGGCCTGCGGACCGGCCTCGGGGTGCCGTCCGGTGCGGTGTACGCGCTCGTGGAGCACGGGTAGAGACCCTGTCTGCGGGGCAGTGGCTCGATGAACATCGGGTTGATCACCCAGCGGCCGTCGGCGTCGTCGTAGGCCCGGCACATGAGTTCGCCCTTGTTGCGGTTGAGGACGAGATGGGCGCCGGTGGCGTCGCCGACGAAGGTGACGTCGGTGTCGGCGTCCCCGGCCGCGACCGCGGTCCGGTGGCGGGCGTCCTGCCGCTGCCAGGCGGCGGCGCCGCGCACTCCGTAGATCTCCTGGTTGATCCAGCAGCGTTTCCCGTCGATGTACGGGATGGCCTCGCCGCGGCTCGCGGGGACGTCGCCGCAGCCCTCGTTCCGGGTGGTGATCCGGCCGTGCCGGTCGAGGACGGAGCGGATCGCGATGGTGTGTGCCGCGTCGATGCCGACGCCGCGGGACCAGCCTCGGTGACGGGCTCGGAACCGGCCGAGACGATGTACACGTCGAATCCGGAGCGTCGGAGCGTACGGATGAGATCGCGCTGCCGGTCGTAGTAGCGGACGTACGCCGGGACGGTGTGGGTGCCGAGCCTGCGGGTCGAGCCGACGGGCGCCGCGAGGGCTTCGGCGCGGGCGCGGCGGGCGTACGCCGACAGTTCGGCGACGGTGTGTCCGGCGAACAGCTGGGGGACCCAGGCGTACTGCGGGACGGTGCGCCGGTGGTTCCAGTCACCGGCGAACGCGGCGGCGCCGCTCATGGTCCTGCCGGTCTCGCGGATCTCGAGGATCTCGTCGGTGCAGCGCGGGCTGGTCGCGGTCGGCAGGGGCGTGCCCACCGGCACACGGGTGCCGCAGGCGGCGGTGAGGGCGGTGTCCGCCGTGTCGGTGAGCCACGCGCTGGTGGCCTTCCAGCTCGCCGGGCGCAGGATCCTGTCGTGGCGAAGCGCCCAGGAGACGGTGGCGTCGGTGACGTCGTTCTTGGTGACCGTGTTGTCCCAGTCGAAGGCGGCGACCGGCCGGCCGCCGTTCCCGTTGTCGTCCCCGGCGCAGGTACCGCGGGCGTCGATGACCTCTTGCAGGCGGGCCCGGTTGTCGCCGTACCAACCGGCGGACAGGCGGGGGCAGTCCGCGGGCGGGGCGGGAGCGGTGGGCGGCGGGGGCCGCCGCGGGGGGGGCCGGGGCCGGGGGGCCCCCCCCCCCCCGCCTGTCACCTGGTGG
>NZ_JBHWVI010000067.1:0-13933 GCF_042737005.1 Streptomyces sp. NPDC060027 | reverse complement strand
GGGGCTGCGCGCGGGGGGGTGGGCGGGGGGGGGGGGGGGGGGTGGGGTGGGGGGCGCGGCCGCCAGGGTGGCGGCCGCGGCCAGGGTCCACGCGAAAATGTGCCGGTACGGCCGGAATCGTCGGTGTCGCATGCCCCTGTGGACCGTACCGGAGGACGGCCTACAGGGGCGTGACGTACGCGCCCGAGATGCCTCCGTCCACCAGGAAGTCGGTGGCGTTCACGAAGGAGGAGTCGTCGCTGGCGAGGAACGCCACGGCCGCCGCGATCTCGTCCGCCTCGGCGAACCGGCCGACCGGGATGTGCACCAGCCGTCGCGCGGCCCGCTCGGGGTCCTTGGCGAACAGCTCCTGGAGCAGGGGGGTGTTGACGGGGCCGGGGCACAGGGCGTTGACCCGGATACCCTCCCGGGCGAACTGGACGCCCAGTTCGCGGGACATGGCGAGCACCCCGCCCTTGGAGGCCGTGTACGAGATCTGCGAGGTCGCCGCGCCCATCCGGGCCACGAAGGACGCCGTGTTGATGATGGAGCCCCTGCCCTGGCGGCGCATGTACGGGATGGCCGCCTTGCAGCACAGGTAGACGGAGGTGAGATTGACCTCCTGGACGCGCTTCCAGGCCTCCAGGCCCGTGTCCAGGATGGAGTCGTCGTCCGGCGGTGAGATGCCCGCGTTGTTGAAGGCGATGTCGACGGAGCCGTAGGTGTCGTACGCCGTCCTGAAGAGCGTCTCGACCTGCTCGGGGTCGGTCACGTCGACCTGGACGAAGATCCCGCCGACCTCCTCGGCCACGGCCTTGCCGCCCCGCTCGTCGACGTCGCCGCAGACGACGTGCGCGCCTTCGGAGGCGAGCCGGCGCGCGGTGGCGAGGCCGATGCCGCTGGCGGCGCCGGTGATGACGGCGGTACGGCCGACCAGGCGGCGGCAGCTGGTCTCTGGGGTGTCTGCGGTCACTGTGCGGGGCCCTCCGTGCTGATGAAGACGTTCTTGGTCTCGGTGAAGGCGGTGAGGGCGTCCGGGCCGAGTTCGCGGCCGATTCCCGACTGCTTGAAGCCGCCGAAGGGGGTCCAATAGCGGACGCTGGAGTGGGAGTTGACGGACAGGTTGCCGGCCCGGACGGCCTGGGAGACGCGCAGGGCGCGGCCGACGTCGCGGGTCCAGATGGAGCCGGACAGGCCGTAGTCGGTGGCGTTGGCGAGCCGGATCGCGTCGGCCTCGTCCTCGAAGGGCAGCACGACGGCGACGGGTCCGAAGACCTCCTCGACGGCCACGCGCGCGTCGGACGCGACGCCGGTGAGGACGGTGGGCGCGAACCAGAAACCGGGGCCCTCGGGCGCCTTGCCCCGGATACCGGGCGCGTCGGCGTCGACGTAGGACCGTACGCGCTCCAGTTGGGTCCTGGAGATCAGCGGACCCATCTGGGTCCCTTCGTCGGCGGGGTCGCCGACGACGACGGATTGGACGGCCGGGGCGAGGAGTTCGAGGAAGCGGTCGTGGACGGAGCGCTGCACGAGGATGCGGGTCCGGGCGCAGCAGTCCTGGCCCGAGTTGTCGAGGAACGACATGGGGGCGGCCGCCGCCGCGGCCTCGATGTCGGCGTCGGCGAAGACGATGTTGGGGCTCTTGCCGCCGAGTTCGAGGGTGACGCGCTTGAGGAGGGCGGAGCCCTTCGCCAGCACCTGCTTGCCGACGGCGGTCGACCCGGTGAAGACGATCTTCGCGACGCCGGGGTGTCCGACGAGCGCGTCGCCCGCGACCGGGCCCGTTCCCGGCAGCACCTGGAAGAGGTGTTCCGGCAGGCCCGCCTCCAGGGCGAGTTCGGCCAGCCGCAGCGCCGTCAGCGGGGTCGTCTCGGCGGGTTTGAGGATGACGGCGTTCCCGGCGGCGAGGGCCGGCGCGGTGCCCCAGGCGGCGATGGGCAGGGGGAAGTTCCAGGGCGCGATGACACCGACGACACCGAGCGGTTCGAGGAGGGTGATGTCGAGGCCGCCCGGGACGGGGATCTGGCGGCCGGTCAGGCGCTCCACTCCCCCGGCCGCGTAGTCGAGCAGATCACGGACGTTGCCCGCCTCCCAGCGGGCGTTGCCGAGGGTGTGGCCGGCCTCGCGGACCTCCAGGCGGGCCAGTTCCTCGATGTGGTCGTCGACGACGGCCGCGAAGCGGCGCAGCAGCCGGGCGCGGTCGGCCGGCGCGAGGGCGGCCCAGCCGGCCTGCGCCCTGGTGGCCCGTACGACGGCGTCCCCGACGTCCTGGGCGGTGGCGGCCGGGACGGTGGCGACGACCTCTTCGGTGGCGGGGTTCAGTACCCGGAGTTCGTGGTCGTGCGGGTGCGGCAAGGGGGCCTCACATGCGCTCGAAGGAGCGGCGCAGCTCCCAGTCGGTCACCGCGGCGTCGAAGGCTTCCAGCTCGACGCGCGCCATGTTGCGGTAGTGGGCGACCACCTCGTCCCCGAAGGCGGCCCGGGCGATGGGGCTGTTCTCCCAGAGTTCGGCGGCCTCGCGCAGGGTCGTGGGGACGTGCGCGTAGGCGGAGGTGTAGGCGTTGCCGGCGCACGCCTCGGGCAGCTCCAGCTTCTGCTCGACGCCGTACAGGCCGGCCGCGACGAGTCCGGCGACGGCCAGGTGCGGGTTGACGTCGCCGCCGGGCAGCCGGTTCTCGAAGCGCATCGAGCGGCCGTGGCCGACGACGCGGAGCGAGCAGGTGCGGTTGTCGTACCCCCAGGCGACGGCGGTCGGCGCGAAGGAGCCGGGCTGGAAACGCTTGTACGAGTTGATGTTGGGCGCGTACAGGAGCGAGAAGTCGCGCAGGGCGGCCAGTTGTCCGGCGAGGAAGTGGCGCATGACCTCGGACATGCCGCCGGGGTCCTCGGCGGAGCCGGCCATCACGTTCCTGCCGTCCGCGTCGGCCAGCGAGAGGTGGATGTGGCAGGAGTTGCCCTCGCGCTCGTTGTACTTCGCCATGAAGGTGAGCGAGACGCCTTCCTGGGAGGCGATCTCCTTGGCGCCGGTCTTGTAGACGGCGTGCTGGTCGCAGGTGACGAGGGCCTCGTCGTACTTGAAGGCGATCTCGTGCTGCCCGGGGTTGCACTCGCCCTTGGCGGACTCGACGGTGAGGCCGGCGGCCTGCATCTCGTTGCGGATGCGGCGCAGCAGGGGCTCGATGCGGCCGGTCCCGAGGACCGAGTAGTCGATGTTGTACTGGTTGGCCGGGGTGAGCCCGCGGTAGCCGGTGTCCCAGGCCTGTTCGTAGGTGTCCTTGAAGACGATGAACTCCAGCTCGGTGCCTACCTGCGCGGTGTAGCCGAGTGCGGCGAGGCGGTCGAGCTGGCGGCGCAGGATCTGGCGGGGCGCGGCCACCACCGGGGAGCCGTCGTTCCAGGCGAGGTCGGCGATGAGCAGGGCGGTGCCCTCGTTCCAGGGGACGCGCCGCAGGGTGCCGAGATCGGGGTGCATGGCGAAGTCGCCGTAGCCCCGGTCCCAGGAGGACATGGCGTATCCGTCGACGGTGTTCATGTCGGTGTCGACGGCGAGGAGGTAGTTGCAGCCTTCCGTGCCGTGCTCCAGGACCTCGTCGAGGAAGAAGGCCGCGGCGAACCGCTTGCCCTGGAGCCGCCCCTGCATGTCGGGGAAGGCCAGGACGACCGTGTCGATGTCCCCGGCCTCGACGAGACGGCGCAGTTCTTCGACGGAGAGCGGGGGTGTGCGGTCTGCCACCGGAAAAGCCTCCTTGGGTCAGCCGAGAGCCATAAGGTATTGCGGAGAACCATTGCTTGGGAAGGGGGCGCGACCGGATGACGCAGGCGGAACCCGACCGCGGGGCGGACGACCGGCTGACGCCGGTGCTGCGGCCGGTGCGGGCGGGCAACGGTTTCGAGGAGGCGCTGGAGCAGATCCTCCAGATCGTCCGGCTCGGCCTGGTGCCGGGCGGTGAACGGCTGCCCGCGGAACGGGAGCTGGCGGAGCGGCTCGGGATCAGCCGGGTGACGCTGCGCGAGGTCCTGAAGGTGCTCCAGGACCAGGGTCTGGTCGAGTCGCGGCGCGGGCGCTACGGCGGCACCTTCGTGCTGGCGCGCACGGACACACCCGGCGAGCACGAGCTGCGCCGCCGGGTCGCCGCGGTCGACATCGAGGACGTACTGCGTTTCCGCGAGGTCCTGGAGGTGGGCGCGGCCGGGCTGTGCGCGACGCACGGCCTCGACGCGGAGCGGGCCGGCCGGCTGCGCGAGGCGCTGGCCCGGACGAACGACGCCCCGCTGACGGACTACCGGCGGCTGGACACCATGCTCCACCTCACCCTCGCGGAACTGTGCGGCTCCCCCTCCCTCACCGCGCGGTACGCGGCGGTCCGCGCCTCGGTCAACGACCTCCTGGACTGCATCCCGCTCCTCGTCCGCAACCTGGAGCACTCCCAGCGCCAGCACACCGCCCTCGTCGAGGCGGTCCTCGACGGGGACGCGGACGGGGCGCGGGAGATGATGCGCGAGCACTGCGCGGGCACGGCGGCGCTGCTGCGCGGGTTCCTGGCCTGAGCGGTTCCTGGCCCGAGGGGACGGGTGAGGAGCCCGATGCGTTTCCCTCTCCCACCCCGCAAAGGTATGAGACCTTTCCATTGAGGTCGCATGGGCGTCGTGGCGACCGGATCCGAGGGAGAACAGCGTGGACAGGCCGCTGATCGGCGTGAGTACGTATCTGGAGTCCCGGGTGCGCTGGGGCGTGTGGGAGCTTCCGGCGGCCCTGCTGCCGGCCGGCTATCCGCGGCTCGTGCAGCGGGCGGGCGGACTCGCCGCGATGCTGCCGCCGGACGATCCCGCGCTGGCGCCCGCGACCGTCGCCCGGCTCGACGGGATCGTCGTCGCGGGCGGCCCCGATGTCGACCCCGCCCGCTACGGAGCCGAGCGCTCCCCGCGTACGGGCCCGCCCGCTCCCGAGCGCGACGCCTGGGAACTCGCCCTGATCCGGGCCGCGTTGGACTCCGGCACCCCGCTCCTGGGCGTCTGCCGGGGCCAGCAGCTCCTGAACGTGGCCCTGGGCGGCACACTCGTCCAGCACCTCGACGGGCATCTGAAGGACACCGGGGTCTTCGGGCACCACGAGGTGACGCCCGTACCGGGGACGCTGTACGCCGGTCTCGTGCCGGAGCCGTGCGGTGTGCCGACCCACCACCATCAGGCGGTGGACCGCCTCGGTACCGGCCTCCTGGTCTCCGCGCACGCGGCGGACGGCACCGTCGAGGCGATCGAACTCCCCGGTCCTGCCTGGGCGTTGGGCGTCCAGTGGCACCCGGAGATGGACGACGACCTGCGCGTGATGCGGGGCCTGGTCACGGCGGCGTCCTGAACGGCCCTGTCCGGCTGAATCTCAGCCCTTCCGGCGTCCGAGGAGCGGGGGGCCGGGGGCAGCGCCCCCGCGACGGGACGGGCAGGGGCGAGGGGGCGAAAAGAACGTACGTGCGGCTACGCGGCGCCTCGCGTCAGGGAGAGCAGGTCGCGGGCCGGCCCCGTGGGACGGTGACCCGTGGGCCAGACGGCCCGCAGGGCGCGGGCGAGCCGGACGTCGGCGAGCGGGATGCTCACCAGACGGTGGGCGGAGAGCTCCTCGCCGAGCGCGAGTTCACTGAGGACGGCGGGTCCGGCGCCGCTGACGGCGGAGGCCTTGACCGCCGTCGTCGAGGACAGCTCGATCAGCGGACGGGCGAGCCCGCCGAGCGCGGTGTCGAGGACCTGACGCGTGCCCGACCCCTCCTCCCGGAGGATGAGCGGCGTGGCGGCCAGCTCCGCCGCTCCGAGCGGTGCACGACGGCGCGCCCAGGGATGACCGGGCGCCGTCACCACGATCAGGCGGTCGTGCGCGATGACCGTCGCGTCGAGACCGGACGGCACCGAGAGCCCCTCGACGAAGCCGAGGTCCGCCTCGCCGGACAGCAGCCGCTCGGCGACGGCGGCCGAGTTCCCGGCGAGCAGCGACACGGCGGTGTCCGGACGCTGCGCGCGCAGCGCGATCAGCCAGCCGGGCAGCAGATACTCGGCGATGGTCATGCTCGCGGCCACCCGCAGCCGCGAGTCACGCCGGTCCCGCAGCGCCTGCGCCCCCGCGTCGAACGCCTCGGCCGCGTCCACCACCCGCCGCGCCCAGTCGGTGACGAGCGCTCCCTCACGGGTGAGCCGCGACCCGCGCGGTGAGCGGTCGACGAGCGCCACCCCGAGCTGCCGCTCCATGGAACGGACGCGGCTGCTGGCCGCCGGCTGGGTGATCCCCAGCTCACGTGCGGCGCGCCCGAGACTCCCGAGGCGCGCCACCGCCAGCAGCAGTTCGAGCGCGCCGAGATCGGGCACCCGGTGCGCGATCCCGGCGCCGGGGCGATCCTCAGCACTGCTGCTACTCATAAACCCAGCTTATGTCGTCATAGGCGCGCACTCCCTGGTGGGGAGTCGACGGGCCCGCGACCGTGGAGCCATGGTCACCGCAGCCCAGCCCTTCACCGCCCACGAGGCGGGAACCCTCCGCGACACGAAGACCCCGCGTGCGTCGCGGAACCGCGCCATCGCCGCGGTCCGGCATCTCGGCCCGAACTGGTACGCCTCCGTGATGGGCACCGCGATCGTGGCCACGGCCGGAGCGGGACTGCCCGGGCACGTGCCGGGCCTGCGCACCGCCTGCGCCGTCGTGTGGGCCCTCTCGCTCACCCTGCTGGTGGCGCTGCTCGCCGCCCGCGCCCTGCACTGGAGGCACCACAGCGACCAGGCCCGCGCCCACCTGCTCGACCCGGCCGTGGCGCCCTTCTACGGGTGCCTGTCGATGGCCCTGCTCGCCGTGGGCGGCGGCACCCTGCTCGTCGGCCGGGACTGGATCGGGACACCGGCGGCGGTCGCCGTGGACGCCGTGCTGTTCACCGCCGGGACGGTGATCGGACTCGCCGCGGCCGTGACCGTCCCGTACCTCATGGTCGTACGGCATCGCATAGAGCCCGGCCAGGCGTCCCCGGTGTGGCTGCTGCCGATCGTCGCCCCGATGGTGTCGGCCGCCCTCGGTCCCCTGCTCGTTCCCCACCTGCCGGCCGGGCAGCCCCGGGAAACGCTGCTCCTCGCGTGTGTCGCGATGTTCGGCCTGAGCCTGCTGGGCACCTTCGTGATGCTGCCGGTGATCTTCGCCCGGCTGGTCACCTCGGGCCCGCTGCCGCTCGCGCTCACCCCGACGCTCTTCCTGGTGCTCGGCCCGCTGGGCCAGTCGACGACCGCGGTGGGCAAGTTCGCGGACGCGGCGCCCGGGGTGATGCCCGCCCCGTTCGACCAGGGTTTCGCGCTCCTCGCCGTGCTCTACGGCGTCCCCGTGCTGGGATTCGCGCTGCTGTGGCTCGCGCTGGCCGTCGCGATGGTCGTACGGGCCCGCCGTCAGGGCATGGGCTTCGCGATGACCTGGTGGGCGTTCACCTTCCCCGTGGGGACCTGCGTGACCGGCGCGGAGGGCCTGGCCCGGCACACCGGTCTGGCCGCCTTCGACACGCTCGCGGTCGCCCTGTACGTCCTGCTGGTGGCCGCCTGGTCGGTGGCCGCCGTCCGCACGGCCCACGGCCTGCTCGGCGGCAAGCTGCTCGCAGCGCCTCGCTGAAAGCAACTTCCTGGGTCGCGCCTCCAGCCTCTGCCGTCCCGTTCGGGACGCGCGTCAGCCTTCCTGAGACCCACTTCCGGCGGGCGGCCCGCGGACCCGGGCCGCTCTACTCCACGTCGATGCCGTAGTCCTGAACGAGGGCTTCCAAGCCGCCCGTGTAGCCCTTGCCGCCGAGGACGAAGTCCCAGTCCCCGTTGGGCCTTCGACGGAAGGATCCCAGCACCAAGGCAGTCTCGCCGGGCCGGCCGTCGGAGACCTCAAGCCGTCCCAGTTCGGCCATCGCGGGATCGAGCAGACGGATGCGGGCATCTGTGAAGCCCGAGAGATCGGCGTCCGGGTTGACCTCTGGGTCGACGGCCGCCACGAGTACGAACCGATCAGCCTCCTCCGGCAACCCGTCGAAGGAGACGCAGATCGCGGCCTTGTCCGGCGCAGCGGCGGGAAGGGCACGCACGGAGCCGTCCGGTGTCCGCGGGTTGTTGAAGAAGACGAAGTGGTCGTCGCTGAGGACGCGGTTGCCACGGCAGACGAGAGCACACACGTCCAACGCGACGCTTCCGGTCCACGACATGCCCAGGACGTTGTAGTCGTCGGGCAGGTGAGTGCCCGGACCCGACGGCGTCGGCTGCCTTGTCGCTGGACGGCCCCCCTCGCCCAGTCGCCCACGGAGCCCGTGGCGGTGCAGCAGGTCGACGAGCTCGGTGCCCGCGATGAGTTCCAGCGGCTTGCCGTTGGCGAAGGTGTGCGAGCCGGGACCGAATCCTGACGTCGTCACCAGGACACCCTTGTTGGCGCCGGCGTCCTGAACAGTGCCGTACAGGTCACGCACGGCGGTCGGTGGCACCGTGTTGCGGTAGCGCTTCACCTGCACGACGATCTTGCCGCCGCGGATCGGCGTCGGATCCAGCGCGTCGACGTCCACACCGCCGTCGTTGGAGCGTTGGGTCGTCACCGCCTGCATCCCCATGGCCCGGAAGAGGTCCGCGACGAGATTCTCGAACGCGACCGGATCCATGGCGTACAGGTCCGGTTCCTCGTCGCCGCCGTGTGCGACGACGCGGTTCCCGACATCCTGCGGCAGCCGACTCGGCCGGACCGGCGTGAGTTGATCCGGCCGGGCGGAGAGCTGTCCGCGCAGTGCGTCCGCGAGGCAGCTGCTCGCGTCCACTTGCGCCAGGTGCAAGTCGCGGAACGAAGAACGCGGGGCCATGACCGTTGCGAGGAAGATACGGCCAGGCCGGCCCGTCGTAGGGTCATGTCCGTCCACGAACCCGTTCAAGGCCACCGACTCGAGCGCACCCAGCTCATCGGCGGCGAAGAGTTCGTGCAGTACGAGCAGCACGCATTGCGCGAGAACCTCCCTGTACAAGGCTCGACGCCGGCCCACCGGACGAGGCGTCTCCTTGTCCTGATCAACTCCCGACATGTACCGGACGGACTTGATCTCCGGGGCGACGCTGTAAGGGGGCAACTCCCAGTCCAGTACCAACTGCCGCGCCGCCGGGTCGTAAGCCGCGGCAACCTGGCGCGGGAAACCTTCAGGCCAGGCCGTCGAGGCGTAGAGAGCGGCGGAGAAGTACTCGATCACCGAATCCGGATCTCGGTGCCTCACGCCTTCGGTCACCGCGGTGACGCCTGAGTTGTGCGCACGCACCTCGGCCAGCTCCGCGTCCGCCCACTGCTGGTACTCCCGCTCGTACGACGCCAGCTGTCGCTGCCTCTGCGTCTCCGCAGCCTGGGCAGCATGCCAGTCCCGCTCGAAACGCACCCGCGCCTCGGCCTGAGCCTGAGCCCGGCGGCTCGCGGTCCAACCGCTCTGGGTCTGGTACTGCTGGAAATCCGGCATGGGCACGGGCTGCGCCAACGGTCCCGGGGCGAAGGGCTGGACCTCCTCGGGTCGCGAGAGCGAGGAAGCCCGGAAAGCCGGAGCCTGGCAGCCGGCGGCGAGGAGCCCTTGCAGGGACGCGACCTGTGCGTCCAGTTCCTCCGTACGACGCAGCGCCTCTGCCTGTCTGTACTCACGGTGACTCTGGGCAGCTCGCCGCTGATAGGCCCGCGCTTGTTGAGCCTCTTGTCTCCGCCGTCTGGCTTCGGCTTCCATCTGCCGCTGCTGCTGCCGTTGCACCTCGGCCCACACGCCGACAAAACCGGTAGAGCGACGACTCATGTGCTGCAGGCCCTCCCCAGGACGTTACGCAAGAGCGCTTTGGTTGTCCCCACAACCAGCTGTGACGCGACGACTCTAGCCAGCGATCGCCGTCCCGCGTATCCACTCGCGAAAAGTAACCCGCTCGGATCGTTTCCGCAGGTCAAGTGACTGGAGAGTAGCCAGGGCCGCTGCACCCGAGCGTCACCCTTCGGGCGTTGGCCCCTGACCGGGGTCCGCCCTCGCCGCTCTTCCGGCGATGTGCAGATCGGTCGGCCCGTGTCGACCCCACGAACGCATGCTGGAGCACACAGTTGGGCAGTGTGACGTGTCACAGACAACACAGCGCCGCTGTGGGAACTTCAAGTGCCCTTCCTGCCAGCCGAGTTACCGACAAGCCAAGAGTGAGGTCCGGCCGACCGCACGGATTGCCTCGCTCGTCCCGTGTGTGCGCGAGAAGCGGAACCGCGGGCCGGCGAGGGAACCGACGAGAGGTGCCGCCCGCACGTGGAGAGGATCGAATGCGCTCTTTGGAAGCCCTGACGCTTGATCAGGTGGTCGACACGGCTCGCTATCCCCTGTCGGAACTCGCGAGCGCCCAGGGACAGGCCGTGCTCTCCCGCGCCCGGCGCGACCTGTCGGCTCTCGGCTGCACCGTGCTGCCGGACTTCATCCGCCCGTCGCTGCGCGATGTGCTGCGGCAGGAGTGCTCGGCCATCGCCCCCCGGGCGCACCACGACGTCGAGACGGTGAACGTCTACAACATCGCGGTGGACTCGGCGCTGCCGGAGGACCATCCGGGCCGGAAGACCTTCGAGCGGGGCAACGCGTTCGTCGCGCGGGACCGCATCCCCGCGGACTCCCTCATCAGCCGGCTCTACTCCGACGCGGTGTTCCGGAACTTCGTCGCCCGCTGCTTCGAACTGCCGGAGCTGCACGAACTGGCGGACCCGCTCTCCGGGCTGGTTCTCAACGTCGTAGCGCCGGGCATGGAGCACCCCTGGCACTTCGACACCAACGAGTTCACCGTGAGCATGCTCACCCAGCAGGCGCAGGCCGGCGGCGTCTTCGAGTACTGCCCGAACATCCGGACCGCGCGGGACGAGAACTTCGACGACGTCCGGGACGTGGTGGACGGCCGGGGCGAGCGGTTGACCCGGCGCCTCCCCCTCCAACCGGGTGACCTGCAGTTGTTCAAAGGGCGCTACTCGCTGCACCGAGTGAGCCCGGTGCGCGGCGAGGTCGCGCGCCACTCCGCGATATTCGCCTACAGCGAGCGCCCCGGCGTCATCGGGAGCGTGGAACGGACCCGGCAGCTCTTCGGCCGGGTGCTGCCCGAGCACCTGGCGGCCGAGGGCCGGGCGGTCCGCGGCGACCGGCTCCTGGACTAGGACAGGTCCTGGCGGGCGGCGAGAACGCGTAGTCGCCGTAGTCCGTTTCCCCCCTGTGCGATCCCACGGAGGAGTAAGCCCTGTGCGTTTCGACGTGACCGGAAAAGTCTCACTCGACCACATCTACGACCAGCCCGATCCGCGCTCCTATTTCACGGCGCTGCGCCCGCTCGACTATGCCGTTCCGCAGCAGGCCAAGCCCTACTTCGCCAAGCTCATCACGGAGTACCGGGAGTCCCGGCACGTCGCGGTGCCGAAGGTGCTGGACATCGGCTGCTCGTACGGAATCAACGCCGCCCTGCTGAAGTACGACGCGTCCATGGACGAGTTGTACGCGCGCTACGGCGACGAGGACCGTGCGAGCGAGAGCCGCGAGGCACTGCTGGCCCGCGACCGGGAGCTGGCCCGGTCACGCCAACCCCCGCGAGCGATCCGCTTCGTCGGCCTCGACACCTCCGGCAGCGCGCTGTCCTACGCTCTTGAGGCCGGGTTCCTCGACGATGTGGTGCACGCCGACCTGGAGGAGCACGAGCCCACACCGGGACAGCGCGCCCAGCTCGCGGGTACGGACCTGGTGATCTCGACGGGCTGCGTCGGCTACGTCACCGAACGGACGCTCACGCGAGTCGTCCGCGCGCAGGGCGTCCGCCGGCCCTGGATGGCGCACTTCGTGCTGCGGATGTTCCCGTTCGACCCCGTCGAGCGGGCGCTGGCGAGTCTGGGCTACCGGACCGTCCGCGTCGACGAGGTGTTCAGACAGCGGCGGTTCGCCTCCCCGCAGGAGCAGGCGCTCGTGCTCGACAGCATGTCGGCCGCAGGGGTGGATCCACGGGGCCTGGAGGCGGAAGGCTGGTTGTACGCACAGCTCTACCTTTCCCGGCCGTACGACATCACAGGTACCGACGATCCGAATCGAGAACAGAGTTGAAGACCAGTCAGGATGCGTCAGGCAACGCGACCTTCGCCCAGGAGGACAGCCTCCCGCGCGTGCCGCTACCCACGCTGGACGCGAGCTGCGAGCGATTTCTCGCCTGGTGTACGCCGCTGCTGACCGCCGACGAGCGGTCGGCGACCGAGGCGGAGGTCGCCGCCTTCCTCCGACCCGGTGGCCCCGGCCGGGTGCTGCATGCCGCGCTGGAGGAATACGACGCCACGGAGGGCGTGCACAGCTGGCTCGACACCTTCTGGCCGTACCGCTACCTGGGCCGCCGGGACCGGATCGCCCTCAACGCCAACTTCTTCTTCCTGTTCAAGGACTCCGACCAGGCGCAGGTGCAGCGGGCGGCCGGGCTCGTCGCCGGGGCCCTCAACTACAAGCGGCAGCTCGATCAGGGGCTGATCCCACCGGTGGTGCAGCGCGGAGCACCTCAGTCGATGGTGCAGAACAAGTTTCTGTTCTCCAGCACGCGTATCCCCGGCGCGCAGCAGGACACCGTCCGCGCCCCCAACACCGAGGAGTGGCCGGGCCCGTCCGAGGCCCGGCACGTCGTGGTGTTCTTCCGGGGCGGCATGTTCCGGCTGGACGTGCTGGGTCCGGAGGGTGTCCCGCACAGCCTGGATGACATCGAGGCGGGGCTGCGCGCCGTGATGAAGGCCGACCCGGCCGGCGCGGACACCTCGGTGGGCCACCTCACCACCATGGCCCGCGCGGAGTGGGCGGCCGCCCGGGAGTCCCTTCTCGCCTGCCACCCCCGCAACGCCGACGCCCTCGACGATGTCGAGACCGCGCTGTTCTGCGTCGCTCTGGAGGACTTCGCCCCCGCGGACGTCCAGGACGCCTGCGACCAGCTGCTGTACGGCGACCGCGGCAACCGCTGGTTCGACAAGGCCGTGACCTTCGTCGTCTTCGCCGACGGACGGGCGGGCATCAACGTCGAGCACTGCGAGTTGGACGGGACCACGATCCTCACCTTCACCGACGCCCTGCTCGACACCCCGGCCGAGGAGCAGTCCCGGCAGTCCGGAGCCCGCTCCCAGGGGCTGCCGGCGCTGGAGCCGATCGTGTTCGAACTGGACGACGCGCTGCGGGACCAGGCGCGCTCCGCAGCCGACGCGTTCGCGGCGTACGGGGAGAACACCGCGACCAGCACGTTGTCGTTCGCGGACTTCGGCAGCAGCGCGGCGAAGGCGCTGGGGGTCTCGCCGGACGCGTTCGTCCAGGCCGCCTACCAGCTCGCCCACCAGCGCGCCAAGGGTCACCTGGGCGCCACGTACGAGTCGATCGCGACCCGGCAGTACCGGCACGGGCGGACCGAGGCGATGCGCGTCGTCACCACCGAGATGGTGGCCTTCGTGGCGGCGATGGAGGACCCGGCTGCGGACGCGGACACCCGGCGCGCCGCGTTCCGGGCAGCGACGGAGGCCCATGTGGCGCGCGCGAAGGCGTGCCAGGCCGGGCAGGTGCCGGAGCAGCACCTGTGGGAGCTGGAGCTGATCCAGCGCCGACGGGGGGCCGAGCTCGGGGTGACCGAGCAGCCCGCGCTGTACCGGACGCCGGGCTGGTCGACCATGCGGGACGACTACCTGAGCACGAGCTCCGCGCCGTCCGTCAATATCCAGTACTTCGGCTTCGGGTCGACCAGCAGCCAGTGCATCGGTGTCGCCTATGTGCTGCTTCCCGATCGGTTCAACCTCTACCTGAGCACGCCGTCGGCGGTCGCCGCGCAGATGCGGACGTTCGCCGACCGACTCCGGGAGGCGATGGACGAACTCCGGGAACTGCTGGCGTCCGAGCGGCCCGCGGACTGAACGGACACCGCCGCCGGACCGTGGCGCCCGACCGGAACTCCCGGT
>NZ_JBHWVI010000066.1:0-37252 GCF_042737005.1 Streptomyces sp. NPDC060027 | reverse complement strand
ACCGGCCGCGCGGCGGCCCGCCCGGCGCCCCGCCGCGCGTCAGGGGCCCGCGGAGCTCAGCGCCGCGAACACGATCACGTTGTCGAGGTAGCCGCCTCGGGAACGGGCACCGCCGCAGGTGATGAGCCGCAGCTCCGGACGGTCCACGTCGCCGTAGACCGCGTCGGCCGGGAAGTCGGCCTTGGCGACCGTACGTACGGCGCCGACGGCGAACTCCGCCGACCCGCCGTTCTCCAGGCGCACCACGATCCGGTCCCCGCGGCGCAGGCGCGCGAGGTGGCGGAAGACGCCGTCGCCGTACGCGCCGACCGTGACATGACCGAGGATCACCGACGGACCGGTCTGCCCCGGAGTCGGCGAGTGCCGGTACCAGCCGGCCCGGTCGTGCGCCGCGATCGGGGGCACCTGCACGCTGCCGTCCGGGGCCAGCCCGAGCCGTATGACCGGGGTGTCGACCCCGATGGCCGGTATCCGGAGCCGGACCGGGACCGAACGCCCCCGTGGAGGCGCCGGCTTCGCGACGGGGGACGAAGGCGGCGGCGTGTCCCCGGACCGCGCGGTCGCGCCCCGGCCGGCCGGGTGGCCGCCGCACCCGACGAGCAGCCCGGCCGTCGCCGCGGTGACGAACGCGCGCCTGGAGACGGGTGTCATGCCCCGGTCGCCCGCCGGCGGCGTACGACGAGGACCGCCGCGCCTCCGACGACGAGCACCGCCGCGGCACTCCCGCCGATCAGCCCGCCCTGCCCGGCGGAGTTCGCCGCCGTCGGCGCCACACCGGTGTCGGGCGCTCCGCTCGGCCGCACGGAGACCTGCCCCGGGGACGGCACCCGCGTCGGTACGGCGCTTGGGGCGGCGCTCGGTACGGCGCTCGGGGCGGCGGTGGGCGTCCGGGTCGCGGCGGAGCTCGCCGGGGCCGGCGCGGCCGTGACACTCGGACGGCTCGCGGGGCTCGGGGACGTCCCGTGGGCGAACGCGGGCACCGTGCCCACCAGCACGGCGGTGCACGCGAGTGCCGTGGCACTGAAGACGGTTCGGCGCATGAGTCGCTCTCTTTCGTCGGTCCGCCCGCCCGTTGGCACGGCGGGCTGCGTTACGGATCGAGCGGAGAGACGAGGCGGCGACGGACGGGGTTGTAAAGAGGAGGCAAAGACGGGCGGGGTGCCGTCCGAGCGGCCGGGGTACCGCGAACGGTGGGCCTGCCCCTCGGAGTTCACCGCGCCTCAGTGCTCGGCGCGCATCGCCTTGAGCACGTTCTGCGCCGCCGCACGACGCCCGGCCACCGGGGCGACGCCAGATAGACCTCGTCGCCGACGTCACCCGACTCGTCGACGACCGGCCCCAGCACGTCGGCGCGGGGGCCCGGTCGAGCCACACTCTCCGCTGGTGATCGGCGTCCGCCAGGGACTCCAGCGCCGACACCACGTCGACCCGCACGTGCGCGGGAACTCGACCCCGCTCGTCATCACGTCGACTCCGTGCTCTCCGCCGCCGTGGCCGAGGACGCGGTCAGTCCGCCCCGGGTCGATCGGACGGGTCGGCGTCGGTGGCCGCGTCCCGCAGCGCGTCCAGCAGACCGCGCAGGGCGGGCTGCTGGAAGGCGATCTCCCGTGCGGCCGCCGAGATCACCCGGACCGGCTCGGGGTTGCGGACCGGGCGTACGACGACGCCGGGGTGCCGGTTGCGCAGCCCCAGCCGCGGCATCAGGCCGACACCGAGGCCGGCCGCGACAAAGCCCTGAGCGGTGGCGTAATCCTCGCTCTGGATGACGAAGTCGGGGCTGAAGCCGGCCGCCGCACAGGAGTCGATCACCGGTTCCAGGCAGGGGCCGGGCGGCTCGCTGCCGACCCACTGCTCGCCGGACAGCGCGCTCAGGTCGATGGTCTCCTCGCCGGCGAGCGGATGACCGACGGGCAGTACGGCGGCGTAGGGGTCGTCGAGGAGGTGGACGAGCCGGAAGCCGTCGCCGACACGGTCACGCCCCTGGACGACCACGGCCAGGTCGACCAGACCCCGTGCCACTTCCTGGAACGGGTCCTCCGGGTCGGTGAGTTGAAGGTCGACGCGGACACCGGGGTGCTCCGCGCGCAGCCGGGCCAGGGCGGGGGCCACCAACGTGGACCCCGCTGTGGCGAAGTAGCGGACCGCCAAGCGTCCGGTGCGTCCGGCGCGGAGGTCGGCGAGGGCGGTCTCCGCCTGGGCGACCGCCGAACTGATCAGGGCCGCGTGCTCGGTGAGCAGCAGGCCGGCGGCGGTGGGCCGCACCCCGCGGCCCACCCGTTCGAGCAGCGCCGTGCCGGCCTGCTTCTCCAGCGCCGCCACCTGCTGGCTGACGGCGGACGGCGTGTAGCCGAGGTGGGCCGCGGCAGCGGTGACCGTGCCGCTGGTGACCACCGCGCGCAGTACCTGCAGTCGCCTCACATCAAGCATGTAGCGCAGCTTAACAGAATAGGTAGAACCATTCGCTTGTCCTCAAAGCTTGGCTGGGGCACCTTCGAAGGACCGGGACCGAGGGAGCTCGCTGGACCGACCGCTGGACCGACCGCGGAACCGACCACCGGGCGAAACCTCGACCGAAACAGCGACCGGAACATCGACCGAATCGAGGAAAGCCATCGTGAGCAGCGGTACACGGAGTCTGCGGGGCGGCATGCGGGTGGCCGTGCTCGCTCTGCTGTGGGGCTCGACCTTCCTCTGGATCGAACTGGCGCTGCGCGGGCTCTCCCCGCTCCAGGTCACGTTCATCCGCTGCGTCCTCGGCGCCCTCGTCCTCACCGTCGCCTGCTACGCGACGGGCCGGAGCATGCCTCGGGGCATCACCGTCTGGCGCCACATCGTCGTCGCGGCCTTCTTCTGCAACGCGCTCCCGTTCGCGCTGTTCAGCCTGGGCCAGCAGACCGTCGACTCGGGTCTCGCCGGAGTCCTGAACTCCACGACCCCCATCTGGTCGATCGCCCTCGGTCTCGCCCTCGGCTCGGAACGCGGACTCCACCCCGTCCGCCTGACGGGCCTTCTGCTCGGTTTCGCCGGCACGATCGTCATCTTCGCCCCCTGGCAGACGACCGGGGCCATCGGCTGGGGCGCCCTCGCCATCCTCGGCGCGGCCGCCAGCTACGCCGTCGCGTTCACGTACATGGGTCGCACCCTGGTCCGCAAGGGCACCCCCACCATCTCCCTCTCCGCCGCCCAGCTCGTCGCCGCGAGCGGACTGACCGCCGTCACGATGCCGATCGGCGGCCTGCGGTCGATCGACCCCGGTCCGGCCGTCATGGTGGCGGCCGTCGTTCTCAGCGTGTTCTGCACCGCGATCACGTTCCACCTCACCTACCGGATCATCAACGACGAGGGCGCCACCAGCGCGGCCGTGGTCGGCTACCTGCTGCCGGTGGTCTCCGTCCTCCTCGGCGTGGTCGTCCTGGGCGAACACCTCAGCGTCCGGGTGGTGCTGGGCATGGCCGTGGTCCTCGTGGGCGTCGCGATGACGCGACGGAACGCGGCGCCGACCGCACCTGCGGCTCCGGTCACGCCACGGCGCCCCGCGCGGTACGGATGCGAGGGCGCCGTGGCGGCAAGGGGCGAGTCAGCGGGTGCGGGAGGATCCTGAGCCGCCCGGGGTCCGGGGCGCCCAGGTCGGCTCTGCCGCGGCCTCCTCATGGACGGTTCGTCCGGCTGACCGCCGATCACAGCCCCGCGATCGCGTTCCAGCGCTTCGCGAACTCCGTGCGTTCGGTGGAGGTGATGTCGCGGGCGATCGCGAGGCGCTTGCGCATGGTCGCGTCGGGGAAGATCAGGGGGTCCTCGGCGAGGGCGGCGGTGTCCTTGTCCTTGGAGGAGGCGAGGACGTCCTGCGCGGCGGGCACCGGACAGACGTAGTTGACCCAGGCGGCCAGCTCGGCGGCGACCTCGGGCTCGTAGTAGTAGTCGATGAGCTTCTCCGCGTTGGCCTTGTGCCGGGCCAGGTTGGGGATCATCAGCGACTCGGCCCACAGTTCGGCGCCCTCCTCGGGGACGACGAAACGGATGTCGGGGTCGTCGGCCTGGAGCTGGATCACGTCGCCCGAGTACGCCTGGCAGGCCAGGACGTCCCCGCTGGAGAGGTCCTTGATGTAGTCGTTGCCGGTGAAGCGGCGGATCTGACCGCTGCGCACGTGCTTCTCGACCTGATCGCACACCCGGTGGAAGTCGTCCGCCCGCCACTTCGTGATGTCGACCCCGTTGCCCTGCATGAGCAGCGCGAACGCCTCGTCGAGGCCGGAGAGCAGCGTGACCCGGCCCTTGAGGTCGTCGGCCCACAGGTCGGACACGTGCTTGATCTCGCGACCGACCTTGCGGCGGTTGTACGCGATGCCGGTGATCCCCGACTGCCAGGGCACCGACGACTTGCGGCCGGGGTCGAAGGCGGGCGAGCTCAGCAGCGGATCGAGGTACCTGGTGACGTTCGGCTGCCGGGACCGGTCCATCTCCTGGACCCAGCCGAGCCGGACGAAACGAGCGCACATCCAGTCGCTGATGACGATGAGGTCCCGGCCCGTCCGCTGATGGTTCATCAGGGACGGGCTGATCTTGCCGAAGAACTCGTCGTTGTCGTTGATCTCCTCGATGTAGTCGACGGAGATCCCGGTGCGCTTCTCGAAAGCCTCCAGTGTCGGCCGGCTGGTCGTGTCGTCGTCGTCGGTGTCGATGTACAGGGGCCAGTTCGCCCAGGTCAGCCGCTTGTCCGTGGCGGAGAGGTCGGCTCCGGCCCGGTCGCCGGGTCCCACGTACGCCGCCGGCACCCCGCACCCCGCCAGGGCTCCGAGCGCGGCACCGCCGCCCAGGGCGCGCAGCAGGGACCGGCGGGACAGGGGCGAGGTCTTCCGATTCACTGGCACGCGCGAAGCATGCCTACCCGCGCCGGGTCCGGACAATGGACGCTGCGTCGAGCACTCGCCCGCCGACCCGACACCCTGTCGATCAGTTCACGGGCGTTCCGAAGACCCCGGGCGGGTGCGCGCCGTCCGGGCTCGCGGAGGAAGCGGGCCCGTCGGCCGGTCGCGCGGGGGGAGCGCTCCTGTCGGCCGGCCGCACACGGGACGCCGGACCGTCTACCGGCCCCGGCCGGGACACGTGCCCGTCGGCCCGCCCCGGCCGGGGTACCGGCGGTGCGCACGGCGGGAACGTGACCCTCACCGTCAGGCCGCCCTGCGGGCGGGGCCACGCCTCGACCGTGCCGCCGTGAGCGGTGGCGACGGCCGTGACGATGGACAGGCCGAGGCCCAGGCCGTCCCGCTGGTGGCCCTTCCCTCGCGAGCGGGGCCGAGGGTGCGCGTGGGTCCGTTCCGCACCCAGTCGCCGGAACGGCTGGAAGAGTCCGGCCACCTGGTCACGCGGGATCACCGGGCCGGTGTTGTCGATCCGCAGCACGGGATGCCCCGCCTCCGTCCCGGTCCACAGACGAACCCAGCCCTCCCCGCTCTCCGGGCTGTTGTGCCGTACGGCGTTGTCCGTGAGGTTGACGACCAGCCGCTCGATCAGCTGCGGATCGCCCAGGACGGGCGCGGAGCCGAGGTCGGCCCGCACCCGCGGCCCACGGTCCTCGACCCCACCGGACGAAACCCCGCCGTCCTCGGTCCCACGCGACCACACCTCACCGGCCTCGGTCCCACAGGACGGCGCTTCACCGTCCTCGGTCCCACCGGACGACGCTTCACCACCCTCGACCCCACCACGCGACACCTCACCACCCTCAACCCCACCGGAGGGCACCTCGCCCCCGACCCCACGGGACGGCACCTCGCCGGCGGCGGAGCCGTCGGCCACCACCGCACCGTCCGGCAACCGCCCCCGCACCACCTCCGCGAGGTCGACGAACTCGCGCCGCTGCAACCCCCGTTGACTGTGCGCGAGTGTCAGCAGGGCGTCGATGAGCCGCGCCTGCTCCTGCCCGGCCGCGCGCACCCGAAGGCACGCGGCCCGCAGACTCTCCACGGACGCCCCGGGGTCGGCGAGCGCGACGTCCACGATCGCCTGCTGGAGCGTGAGCGGAGTACGCAGTTCGTGCGAGGCGTTGGCCACGAACTGCTTCTGCGCCTCGAACGCGCCCTCCAGCCGCCCCAGTACGTCGTCGAAGGTGTCCGCCATCGCCTTGAGCTCGTCCTCGGGGCCCGGCACCGCCAGCCGCTGCCGGAGGTTGTCGGCGGAGATACGCCGGGCGGCGGC
Source organism: Streptomyces sp. NPDC060027 (assembly GCF_042737005.1). Classification (NCBI taxonomy): domain Bacteria; kingdom Bacillati; phylum Actinomycetota; class Actinomycetes; order Kitasatosporales; family Streptomycetaceae; genus Streptomyces; species Streptomyces sp. NPDC060027. Next base: position 31,057 of record NZ_JBHWVI010000066.1, on the reverse strand, counting down.
GGTCATCGTGCGCAGCGGCGCGAGGACGCGTCCGGCCATCAGCCGCCCGAGGGCCACGGAGGCGACCGTCATCACGGCGAGCGCGATACCCGCCTCGACCAGCAACTGGTGCAGTTGATCGGCGCGCAGGGCCTCGGCGTACATCGTGAGCGTCGGCGGATCGGGGCTGGGGAACCCGGTACCCGCCGGCAGCCCCGGCCCCACGCTCGCGCCGACGGCCGTCGACGGCTTGGACCGCGACGCGAGCAGGTAGGTGAAGCCGAGCAGGGCCGCCCCCGCCACCAGGAACAGCGCGCTGTAGAGCAGGGTGAGCCGCCAGCGGATACTGCGCGGAGCCAACTGCCATCGCACGCGGTACGGAGCCGGCCGGTTCGGGCCGCCGGACAGGTGCGTCATGCGATCCGATACCCCGCCCGGTCCACCGTCGCGATCAGCGGCGGCTCCCCCAGCTTGCGGCGCAGGCGGCTGACGGTGACCTTCACGGTCTGGCTGAAGGGGTCGGCCGCCTCGTCCCAGGCCCGCTCCAGGAGTTCCTCGGTGGAGACCACGGCGCCCTGCGCGGCCAGCAGGAGTTCGAGTACGGCGAACTCCTTCGGGCTGAGGGCGAGCCCCGAACCGCCCCGGGTGGCCTGGCGTCGCGCCGGGTCGAGCCGCAGCTCTCCGCGGACCAGGACAGGAGGCAGCGCGGGCTGCGCACGCCGCGCCAACGCCCGTACACGTGCGACGAGTTCGGCGAACGCGAACGGCTTCGGCAGATAGTCGTCGGCTCCGAGGCCGAGCCCCATGACGCGGTCGGCCACCGTGCCGGACGCGGTGAGCATCAGCACCCTCGCCCGGCTGCCGCCCGCCGCCAGCGTCCGGCACACCTGGTCGCCGTGGACGCCGGGCAGATCGCGGTCGAGCACGACGACGTCGTAGCCGTTGACATCCGCGCGTTCCAGCGCCGTGGGCCCGTCCAGCGCGAGATCGACCGCCATGCCCTCGCGGCGCAGCCCGGCGGCCACGGTCTCGGCGAGCTCTTCATGGTCCTCGACCACCAGCACACGCATGGCGGTCAGTGTGGCGCTCCGGTGGTTACACGGGGATAAGCGTCCCCTGTGCGAACCCCGCGCATCGGGCCGGGCCCGCACACCCCGGCCGGGCCCGGCCGTCCCGGCGTACGCCTCGGGCTCACCGTCGGTTCGCGATAAGGACGGCCGTTCCCGTGCCGTAACCGCCCCCGGGCTTGGCTGGAGCACAACACGGCACCGCGCACCCCGCCCTGACGGTCGAGCCACGACATGTGACGGCGCGGCGGTGCGCCAACGCATCCGACCCGGCGACACCGCCGCCCGCCCCATGGAGGAAACCCATGCGTGCACTGGCCACTCGGCCACAACGACTCACCCTGGCCTGCGCCTTGATCTCGGCCGCCACGCTCGGGACCGTCAGCGCCTCGGCCGCTTCGGCGTCCGACAGGTCCACCGTGACCACGGCGACGGCGGGGACCGCCGCGTCCGCCCGGCTCACGCAGCACGCGACAGGCAAGCCGCCGAAGGGCAGTCTGCCGCCCGGAGGGGCCATGCCGGCCGTCGGGTACCGGCCGACCTCGCACGCGCCCGGCGATGTGAACACGGCCAACGACGCGTTCGCGGCGTGTATGCGCGGCCACGGCCAGAAGGTCTTCCCGGCATTCCACGCCTCGAAGGACAAGCGGGGCCACATCCGGTTCAGCGTGAGGGTGGGGGCGTCCAAGGGATTCGACCCGGCGTCCAAGGGCTACCGGGCCGCCGTGAAGGCGTGCGCGCCGATCCTGAAGAAGGCCGGCATCACCTTCTCGTCGGGCGCCGGTCTGCCTCCCCTGCCCGTTCCGGGCAAGCCCGGCAAGCCCGGCACCGGATCCGGCGGAAGCTCTGTCGGCGGCTCCATCGGAGGCTCAGGCGAGCTGCCCGGCTTCCACACGGAGAAGGAGAACGGGAAGGCGGGCGCACCCGACGAACCCACGCTCTCCAGCGTGACCGAGAGCGCCTGAGCCTGCGCGGAGGGGGAAACAGCGTGGCCCCGGACGGGATCAACTCCAGTCCGGGGCCCCGTGGTTCACGCTCGACGCGTGGTCGACCCGCCGTCCGGCGGTCGGTTCGCGGTCAGCCGTCCAGCGACGTCATCACGTGCTTGATGCGCGTGTAGTCGTCGAAGCCGTACCCCGACAGGTCCTTGCCGTAGCCGGACTTCTTGAAGCCGCCGTGCGGCATCTCGGCGACCAGCGGGATGTGGGTGTTGATCCACACACAGCCGAAGTCGAGGGACTTGGACAGACGCATCGCGCGGCCGTGGTCCTTGGTCCACACCGAGGAGGCGAGGGCGAAGTCGACGCCGTTGGCCCACTCGATGGCCTGGGCCTCGTCCGAGAAGGACTGGACGGTGATGACCGGTCCGAAGACCTCGTTCTGGATGATCTCGTCGTCCTGCTTGAGGCCGGAGACGACGGTCGCGGCGTAGAAGTAGCCCTTGTCGCCGACCTGCTTGCCGCCCGCCTCGACCTTGGCGTGCGCGGGCAGGCGCTCGATGAACCCGGCGACCTGCTTGAGCTGGTTCGGGTTGTTCAGCGGGCCGTAGAGCACGTCCTCGTCGTCCGGCTGCCCGGTCTTCGTCTCGGCGGCGGCCTTGGCGAGCGCGGTGACGAACTCGTCGTGGATGGACTCCTGGACGAGGACGCGGGTGGCGGCCGTACAGTCCTGGCCGGCGTTGAAGAAGCCCGCGACCGAGATGTCCTCGACGGCCTTGGCGATGTCGGTGTCCTCGAAGACGACGACCGGGGCCTTGCCGCCCAGCTCCAGGTGGACGCGCTTGACGTCCTTGGACGCCGACTCGGCGACCGAGATGCCCGCGCGGACGGAGCCGGTGATGGACGCCATCGCCGGGGTCGGGTGCTCGACCATCGCGCGGCCGGTGTCGCGGTCGCCGCAGAGGACGTTGAAGACGCCCTTGGGCAGGATGCCGCCGATGATGTCGGCGATCAGGACGGTGGAGGCCGGGGTGGTGTCCGAGGGCTTCAGGACGACCGTGTTGCCCGCGGCGAGGGCCGGGGCGAACTTCCACACCGCCATCATCATCGGGTAGTTCCACGGCGCGACCTGGGCGCAGACGCCGATCGGCTCGCGGCGGACGATCGAGGTCATGCCCTCCATGTACTCGCCGGCCGAGCGGCCCTCGAGCATGCGGGCGGCTCCCGCGAAGAAGCGGATCTGGTCGACCATCGGCGGGATCTCCTCCGACCGGGTCAGTCCGATCGGCTTGCCGGTGTTCTCCACCTCGGCCGCGATGAGCTCCTCGGCCCGCTCCTCGAACGCGTCCGCGATCTTCAGGAGGGCCTTCTGGCGCTCGGAGGGGGTCTGGTCGCGCCAGGCCGGGAAGGCCGCGGCCGCGGCCGCCATCGCGGCGTCGACGTCCGCCTGGCCGGAGAGCGGCGCGGTCGCGTACGCCTCGCCGTTCGCGGGGTTGACCACCTCCGTGGTCCGTCCATCGGCGGCATCGCGGAATTCTCCGTCGATGTAATTGCGCAGACGACGCAGCTCGGTGCTCACTGCCCGGCCCTCCTGTCGGATGTCCAACGTCCCAGGTGTCCAGTACCTGAGATGCCTGAGACCCCACCCTAATCCGTGGCTCGACGTTTTCAACACCCCCGTACGACTCAGAACTGCGAAATCCGCAAGACACGTACCTGTAAACAACGAATTTCATCGCCGCATGCTTGCGGAACTATCGAGACGTCGTGCAGAGTGAGCTCGTGGCCAGTCGAAGCGCGGAACCAAGGGACTCCCGCGAGTCCAGGAACGGCAGTCCCCAGTTGGACGCCGTCTCCCTCGCCATCATCGAGCAGCTCCAGCAGGACGGTCGCCGCCCGTACGCCGCGATCGGCAAGGCCGTGGGCCTCTCCGAGGCGGCGGTGCGCCAGCGCGTCCAGAAGCTGCTCGACCAGGGCGTCATGCAGATCGTCGCCGTCACGGACCCGCTCACCGTGGGATTCCGCAGGCAGGCGATGGTCGGCGTCAACGTGGAGGGCGACCTCGACCCGGTGGCCGAAGCACTGACTGCCATGTCGGAAGTCGAGTACGTGGTGATGACCGCGGGCTCGTTCGACATCCTCGCCGAGATCGTCTGCGAGGACGACGACCACCTGCTGGACGTCATCAACAAACGCATCCGGGCGCTGCCCGGGGTGCGCTCCACCGAGAGCTTCGTCTACCTGAAGCTCAAGAAGCAGACCTACATGTGGGGAACCCGATAGCCGTGAGCACCAAGGACCTCAGCAAGACCGCGTACGACCACCTGTGGATGCACTTCACCCGCATGTCCTCGTACGAGAACGCGCCCGTTCCCACCATCGTCCGTGGTGAGGGCACCTACATCTACGACGACAAGGGCAAGCGCTACCTCGACGGTCTCGCGGGCCTGTTCGTGGTCCAGGCCGGCCACGGCCGCACCGAGCTGGCCGAGACGGCCTTCAAGCAGGCCCAGGAGCTGGCCTTCTTCCCGGTGTGGTCCTACGCCCACCCCAAGGCCATCGAGCTGGCCGAGCGTCTCGCGCACCACGCGCCGGGCGACCTGAACAAGGTGTTCTTCACCACCGGTGGCGGCGAGGCCGTCGAGACCGCGTGGAAGCTGGCCAAGCAGTACTTCAAGCTGCAGGGCAAGCCGACCAAGTACAAGGTCATCTCGCGTGCGGTCGCCTACCACGGCACCCCGCAGGGCGCCCTGTCCATCACCGGTCTGCCGGCCCTGAAGGCCCCCTTCGAGCCGCTGGTCCCGGGTGCCCACAAGGTCCCCAACACCAACATCTACCGCGCCCCGCTCTTCGGCGACGACCCGGAGGCCTACGGCCGCTGGGCCGCCGACCAGATCGAGCAGGAGATCCTCTTCGAGGGCCCGGAGACCGTCGCCGCGGTCTTCCTGGAGCCGGTGCAGAACGCCGGCGGCTGCTTCCCGCCGCCGCCCGGCTACTTCCAGCGCGTGCGCGAGATCTGCGACCAGTACGACGTGCTGCTGGTCTCGGACGAGGTCATCTGCGCCTTCGGCCGCCTCGGCACGATGTTCGGCTGCGACAAGTTCGGCTACGTACCGGACATGATCACCTGCGCCAAGGGCATGACCTCGGGCTACTCCCCGATCGGCGCGTGCATCGTCTCCGACCGCGTCGCCGAGCCGTTCTACAAGGGCGACAACACCTTCCTGCACGGCTACACCTTCGGCGGGCACCCGGTCTCCGCGGCCGTGGCGCTCACGAACCTCGACATCTTCGAGCGTGAGGGCCTGAACCAGCACGTCCTGGACAACGAGGCCAACTTCCTGCAGACCCTGCAGAAGCTGCACGACCTGCCGATCGTCGGCGACGTCCGCGGCAACGGCTTCTTCTACGGCATCGAGCTGGTGAAGGACAAGGCCACCAAGGAGACCTTCACGGACGAGGAGTCGGAGCGCGTGCTCTACGGCTTCGTCTCCAAGAAGCTCTTCGAGTACGGCCTCTACTGCCGCGCCGACGACCGCGGTGACCCGGTCATCCAGCTGTCGCCGCCGCTGATCTCCGACCAGTCGACCTTCGACGAGATCGAGGGGATCGTCCGTCAGGTCCTGACGGAGGCGTGGACCAAGCTCTGATCCCGCGCCCCTGATCCCGCGCTGCCGATCCCGCACCTCGGATCCCGCACCTCGGATGCTCAGTCGCGGGCCCTGCTCCGCCGATCTCCCGTCGGCGGGCTCCGGCCCTCCGCGGAACTGATCAACACCGGCCCCGGTGGCGCCCGTTCGAGTGAGAATGGGCGGCCCGGGGCCGCGTGCTGTCCGGCCTCCCGGCCCCGACTCCCTAGCGTGCCCAGTGACCGATCGGCCCTGCCTTCGTTCCCCCGTCCGGGGGACCGAGCGACCTCGAAGAGGTCGCCGGGCACGGCACATCAGATCTGAACGAGGTGTACGCGATGGTGGCCCCGCCTGACAACGACGTGCTCTGGGCACGCGCCCTGCACGTCAAGCACAACGGCTCGCCCGCGCTCAGCGGTGTCTCGCTCGGCGTCCGTGAGGGCGAGATCCTCGCCGTCGGCGGCCCGCGCGGCAGCGGCAAGACGACCCTCCTGCGATGCCTGTCCGGCCAGCTGCTGCCTCAGCAGGGCGAGGTCTGGTTCAACAGCTCGCCCGTCCACACCATGGGCCCGCTCACCCGCGAGCGGCTGCGCCGCGACCGGTTCGCCTGGATCGATCCGGTCCCGTCCCTGGTCCCCGAGCTGAACGCCTGGGAGAACGCCGCCCTTCCGCTGATGCTGCGCGGCTGCGCCCGCCGGGCCGCCAAGACCGCCGCCCTGGAGTGGCTGGAGCGCCTCGACATCGGCGGCTGCGCCCGCAAACGCCCGCACGCCCTGCTCCAGGCCGAGCGGCAGCGCGTCGCCATCGCCCGCGCCCTCGCCCCCTCCCCCACCGTGCTGTTCGCCGACGAGCCGACGGCCCCGCTGCACCGCGCCGACCGCGCCCATGTGCTGCGTACGCTCACCACGGCAGCCCGCTCGCACGGCATCACCGTCGTCCTCGCCACCCACGACGCGGACACGGCGGCGCTCGCCGACCGCACGGTGTCGCTGCTCGACGGACGGCGTGTGAACACCGTCCACCTGCCCCCGGTCGCCGAGGCGGAAGGCCGGGCCGCGTGCTCGCTCTCCGTCTAGCCCGCGGGGGCAACCCCCTCGTCCAGCTCCGCCGGCTCCTGGTCGCCGCCGCCTCCGCGGGCACCGGGTTCCTGCTGCTGTGCACGCTGGGATACGCGATGAGCCATCCGGACGCCTCGGCCGCCGGCGCGCTGCGCCTGGCCTGGTGCGTCGCCCCCCTCGCCGCCACGGTCTACTTCGCCGTCGCGGTGGCCCGCACCGACCCCGGCACGCGCCCCCGGGCCGGCCTCTCCGCCATCGGCCTCGGCCCGGGCCGGCTGATGGCCATCTCCGCCGCCACCACGGCGCTGTCCACACTCCTCGGCTCGCTGCTCGCCCTGCTCCTCTTCCTCCACCTGCGCGGCGACCTGACCGGCATCCCGTTCGACGGCGCGGCGGCGGAGTTCCTGGCCGCCGGCCAGTCCCTGCCCCTGCCGGCGGCCCTGACGCTGCTCGTCCTGGTGCCGATCGCGGCCTCCGGCGCGGCCGCCCTGGTCCTGCGCCCCCGGCACAGCGGACCGCAGCGCACCGCCTGGTCGTACGGCCGCACCTGGATGTCGGCACGGCAGAACGCGGTCGCGACCGCTCCGCCGCGCGGGACCGCGCGGGGTGGACAGCCCGCGGGTGGGCGGCGCGGCGCGCCCACCGCCTCCGCCGGAACCGGCACGGCCGACGGATTCGAGGACGCGCTGGCGGACGCCGTGGCGAACACCGGGGGTGCGGCCCCGCCGCAGCCCGACCCCCGTACCCCGGACGCCGCCGCCGACGCCGACGCCGACGGCCCCGACTTCCACTGGACGGCCGAGGCGTACGCCGGCGAGGACACCCTTCGGGAGGCCGGCGGGAACACCGCTCAGGAGAACAGCACTCAGAGCGCTCAGAGGGTGGGTGCGCAGGACCGTTCGGCCGCCGTCACCCACGGGCACGCCGGGACACCCGCCGCGTACGAGGGTGCCGACCGGGCGCAGGCACACCTGGACCGGCGGCCGGTCGCCGAGGCCGACCTCCATCGGCTGCCGCCGCCGGAGACCTCTCCGAACGGGCTCCCCTGGGGCGCGGCCACACTGGCGGCCGGGCTGGCCGTGGAGACGTACGCGAGCCGTTCGGGGCCCGCGCCCGCGCTCGCGCTGCCCGGCGGTTTCGTCGGCGGTCCGGCCGGGGTGCTGCTCGGCTGGGTGCTGACGGCGCTCGGTCTGGCCCTCGCGGGACCCGCGATCACCTATCTGTGCGGGCGGCTGCTCCAGGCCGTACGCCCCGGCGCGCTGCGGCTGCTGGCCGGACGGGTGCTCCAGGCGGAGGCACGGCGCATCGGGCAGCCGCTGGGCGTGGTGTGCGCGGTGGCGTCGGGCGGGTTCGCCATGACGACGCTGTACACCGGTTCCCGGCCCGCGTTCGGTCCGCTGACCACCCTCGGGACCCTGCTGGTCGCCGGGTGCACGCTGCTGACGCTGGCGACCGCCGCCGTCGAGGCGAAGCAGGAGCGGGCGGACACCACGGCGGCCCTGCTGCGGCTGGGTGCGCCCACCGCGACGCTGCGCGGCGCCGCGGCCCTGCGTGTCGGCGCGCTGTTCGCCGTGTTCGCCCCGCTGACCTGGGCGGTCGCCGAGCTGGCCGCGCTTCCTCTGGCCCGCTGATCCGTCCACGGACCGGTCCACGCGATCGCGGAGGAAAAAGGTCCGTGCCGGGCGATGAGTTCCGGGCGGACCCCCGGTCTATCCCTGCGAACGGCACACCACTGACGGGAGACCCTCACATGTACCAGCAGATGATCTTCGTGAACCTGCCGGTGTCCGACGTGGACACCTCGAAGAAGTTCTTCACGGAGCTCGGCTACACGATCAACCCGCAGTTCTCCACCGACGACTGCGCCTGTGTGGTGATCAGCGACACGATCATCGCGATGATGCTCAGCAAGCAGCGCTACGCGGACTTCACCAAGAAGCAGATCGCGGACGCGACCAGGACCAGCGAGGTGCTGCTGTGTCTGAGCGCCGAGAGCCGCGAGAAGGTCGACGAGCTCGTCGACGGCGCGATCGCCGCGGGCGGCTCGGCGACCGGCGACACGCAGGACCAGGGCTTCATGTACGGCCGCGCCTTCGACGACCCGGACGGCCACACCTGGGAGGTCATGTGGATGGACCCGGCGGCGGTCCAGGGCTGAGTCCGGCCGTCCCGGTTCACCTCCCGGGGCCGGTGCGCGGTACGGGGGTCCGCGCACCGGCCTCGTGACGTCGGCCCCGGGAGCCCGGCTCGGGCCCCAGCCCGGTCCCGGCGTCCCGCGCGTCGCCCGGCACGGTGTCACCCGCGTGGCGGGTGCACGCGGCTGATACGACATCACCGGCAGCGTCGTGCCGGGTACCGCGAACCCCGGGTGTCCTCCGAACGGCAGCCCCTAGCATGGCCGCGTGCAGCCGACACCTCTCCACGCATCCCCTGACCGTGAGATCGAATCCCTCACCGAGTTCGACGAGGTCCTCTCGACGGGCGGCACGCTCGCCCGGTTCCGTGTCCAGGCGGTCGACCTGACGGGCCGTACGAAGGAACTGCTCTCCGTGGACACCACGGGTGCCGTGTTCCTGGGCTGCCCGATGGAGGCCGAGGCCGCCGCCGGTGTCCGGACCTCGGGCGCCCTCGTCTTCCCGCCCGTGCCGGGACTGCCCCTCGATCCCTACCGGGGCCATCTCTACTCCCCCGACGAGCTCTTCGCCTCGCTCGACGCGGGGTACGAGGCGACGCCCGACGCCCGTGCGTACGCCTGGTTCCAGCAGACCAAGGCCGACGGCGACATCTTCGCGTCGATGGTCCGCGCGGTGCACGACGACTCCGTGTCCGACGCGCTCGACGAACTCCTCGTCGGCGCACGGGTGGTCGGCGTGATGGGCGGCCACGCGATGGCACGCGGCACGGAGGCGTACGCGGGGGCCGCGCGGCTCGGCCGGGAGCTCGCGCGCTCCGGTCTCACGGTCGCCACCGGCGGCGGTCCGGGCGCCATGGAGGCGGCGAACCTCGGCGCGTACGCGGCTCCCTTCGACGACGGCATGCTCGACGAGGCGCTGCGCATTCTGGCGGCCGTCCCCTCGTTCACCCCCTCCGTCACCGACTGGGCGCGTGCGGCGTTCGCGGTGCGGGAACGCTGGCCGTCGGGTGGCCCCTCGGTCGGCATCCCCACCTGGTTCTACGGGCACGAACCGCCGAACGCCTTCGCCGCGCACCTGGCGAAGTACTTCGCCAACGCGACCCGTGAGGACGGGCTGCTGGCCCGCTCGAACGCGGGTGTCGTCTTCCTGCCGGGCGCCGCCGGGACCGTACAGGAGATCTTCGACAACGCGACCCCGAACTACTACGAGTCGAGGGGGGAGCCCACCCCCATGGTCCTGGTGGACCGTGCGCACTGGACCGAGAGGTATCCGGCCTGGCCGCTGCTCAGGGCGTTGGCGCGGGAGCGTGCGATGGAGCCGCGGATCGCGCTCGTCGACCGCGTTGATGACGCTCCGGAGGCACTCAAACACCTCGGCGGTTAATGACTCGGCAAAGCCAACGACGAGGCTGGGCATATGCATTGACAGCACTTAGGTGGCACTTATAAACCTGTGAAACTCCTGGGGGTGCTGTTGCCACGGAATGATTCGCAGCAAATCCCCCGATACCCCCCGCAGTTGCGCAACCTGTGAAGGGCAATCGTGTCCATATCTCGACGCACCGCACGTACCGTGCGAATCCTCGGCGTTGCCTCCGCCTCTGCCGCGCTCACGCTCGGCATCGCCGGCAACGCGCTCGCTTGCAACATCCGTGACTTCTCGGCCGCCGCTTCCTGCGACGGCGACGGGAAGGGCATCATCACCGTGACCGACACGGACGCCTCCGCCAAGGAAGCCACCGTCACGGTCTACCTCGAGTCGAACGGCGCCGACGAGCGGCAGGTCGGCGAGAAGAAGCTCACCGGCAGCGCCAAGGGCTCCACCGTCACGTTCTCGGAGGACTGGGCTCCCGGCGCCGAGTACCGGGTCCACATCACCGTTCCGAAGCTCGTCGACGCGGACGTCACGCCGATCACGACGGCGCCGTCCGATGCCTGCACCACGAAGTCGGAGTCCCCGTCGCCTTCGGAGAGCCCGGAGCCGTCGGAGACCCCCTCCGGCTCGGAGACGCCTTCCGACTCGGCGACCCCGTCGGACTCGGAGAGCAGCGCTGCCCCGGCGACGCCGGGCGACAACCAGCCGTCCGCGGCGGCCGGTGAGTCCAACCTCGCCGAGACCGGCGCGGACTCCAACACCCCGATGATCGCCGGTATCGCCGGTGCGCTCGTCGTCGTCGGTGGCGGAGCGGTCTTCTTCGGCATGCGCCGCCGCGGCGCCGCGAAGGCCAACTGACCCGCATCCAGTACGACCGTGTGGCCCCCCTCCTCAACCGGGGCGGGCCACACGGCTGTCCGGGCCCGACGGTCTCGGCGTACTACTCCCCGAGCACGACGATCTCGGCGGCGTCGAACTCCACCCCGACCACGTCACCGGGCTCCGGTGCGTCCCGCAGCGCGCACGCCGCCTCCAGCCGGGGCGCGTCCCGCGGCTGAAGCTGTACGGCGACGTGGGTGCCCCGGAAAGTGCGTGCGGCGACCGTGCAGCGCAGCCCGTCCGCCGGGGCCACGAGCCGTACACCGGCGGGCCGCACGAGGAGCGTGCCGGGTCCCTGGGGGGCGCCCTCGGGCACCGGGACCTTGCCCCACGGGGTGTCGGCGGCCGCCGCGCTCACCGTCGCCTCGACCACGTTGTCGAAGCCGAGGAAGCGGGCCACGAACGCGTCCGCGGGACGCTGCCAGACCTCAAGTGGCGTACCGGACTGGGCGATCCGCCCGTCGCGCATCACCACGACCCGGTCGGCGAGTGCGAAGGCCTCGCCCTGGTCGTGGGTGACCGCGAGCACCGTGGTCCCCAACTCGCCGAAGAGGTCACGGAGTTCGACGACCAGCCGTTCGCGCAGCGAGCGGTCCAGCTGGCCGAGCGGTTCGTCGAGCATCAGCAGACGGGGGCGGGGCGCCAGGGCACGGGCCAGCGCGACGCGCTGCTGCTCGCCCCCGGAGAGGGAGGCGACGGCGCGGCCGCGGGCTCCGGGCAGTCCGACCAGGTCCAGCAACTCCCCCACCCGGGCCGCCTGTCCGCTCCTCGACGTGCCGTGCATCCGCAGCCCGAAGGCCACGTTGCCGCCCACGTCCCGCTGTGGGAAGAGCTGATGGTCCTGGAACATCAGACCGACGCCCCGCTTGTGCGCGGGGACGCCCGCCTGGTCCTGTCCGTCCAGCAGCACGCGACCCGCGTCCAGGGCCTGCAGTCCGGCCACCGTCCGCAGCAGCGTGGACTTGCCGCTGCCGCTCGGCCCGAGCACGCACACGATCTCGTGCTCGGCGACATCGAGGTCGACGGCGTCGAGCACGGCCCGGCCGCCGAAGCGTACGGTCGCGCCCTGCAGACTCAGCAGCATCTAGAACTCCCCGGTCCGGTCTGTCCGCATCCGCTCCAACAGCAGCAGCGCCACCGCGCACACCACCATCAGAATCGTCGAGAGGGCCATCGCCTGGCCGTAGTTGAGATCGCCCGCCCGCCCGAGCAGCCGGGCCACGGCGACCGGCAGCGTCGGGTTGTCGGGCCGTGCGATGAAGACCGTCGCCCCGAACTCCCCGAGGGAGACGGCGAAGGCGAATCCGGCCGCGATCAGCAGCGCCCGCCGCACCATCGGCAGATCGACCTCGCGCCACACCCGCCACGGCGACGCCCCGAGCACGGCCGCGGCCTCCCGCAGCCGCCCGTCCACCGCGCGCAGCACGGGCAGCATCGTCCGTACGACGAAGGGGACACCCACCAGCGCCTGCGCCAGCGGAACCAGGATCCAGCTGCCGCGCAGATCCAGGGGCGGCTCGTCCAGCGCGATCAGGAACCCGAAACCCACGGTCACCGCGGAAACGCCGAGCGGCAGCATGAGCAGCGCGTCGAAGCCCCGCAGGAGGCGGCCGGCGCGCCGGGTGAGGGCCGCCGCCGCCAGACCGCCGATCACCACGGCGATGGCGGTGGCGGCGAGCGCGTACTCCAGCGAGTTGCCGATCGCCTCGATCGGGGCGACGAGGAAGACGCCTCCGTCGTCGTCGGCCAGCGCCCGGTAGTAACCGAGTCCCGGGGCGTCGAGGGAGCGCTGGACGAGAACCGCGAGCGGCAGCACGAGGAGGACGCCGATGCTGGCCAGCACTCCCGCGAGCAGCGCCCACTGCCCGGCCCCGCGCGGCCGGCGCGCGGTCGTCTCCGGGGCCACCAGACGCAGGGCGGTCTCCCGTCGGCGTACGGTCGCCGCGTGTACGGCGAGGATCACGCCCACCGCCACGAACTGGACGATCGTCAGCACCGCCGCCGTCGCGAGGTCGAAGATCTCGGAGGTCTGCCGGTAGATCTCGACCTCCAGGGTCGAGAACGTGGGGCCGCCGAGGATCTGCACCACACCGAACGAGGTGAAGGTGAAGAGGAAGACCATGAGGGCCGCTGCGGCCACGGCCGGCCCGAGCGCCGGCAGCGTCACCCTGCGCCACGCCGCGAAGCGCGAGGCGCCGAGCACGCGCGCGGCCTCCTCCTGGCGCGGGTCGAGCTGCGACCAGAGTCCGCCGACGGTCCGTACGACGACCGCGTAGTTGAAGAAGACGTGCGCGAGCAGGATCGCCCACACCGTGGTGTCGAGGCGCACACCCCACAGCTCGTCGAGCAGCCCGCCGCGGCCGACCAGCGCGAGGAACGCCGTGCCGACGACCACGGTGGGCAGCACGAAGGGCACGGTCACCACGGCCCGGAGAATCTGCTTGCCCCGGAAGTCGAAGCGCGCGAAGACATACGCGCCGGGGAGCGCGACCAGCAGCGTGAGCACCGTCGAGGCGAGCGCCTGCCAGGTGGTGAACCACAGCACGTGCCGGATGTCGGACTGGGCCGGCACCTCCCAGATCCGGCCCAGTTGCCAGCCGCCGTCCGCGTGGAGCCCGCGCGAGACGATCGCGACGACGGGGTAGGCGAAGAAGACGGCGAAGAACGCGACGGGCAGGGCCATCAGGCCGAGCCGCGCCGCGTTCCGCCCACGGGCCTTCGGCGGAGCTCCGCCGGTCCCGTCGGCTCGGCCTGCTCCCTCGGCTACTTCAGTACGAGCGAGGTCCACGACTTGACCCAGTGGTCGCGTTCGGCGGCGATCTTCTCGGGGGCCAGGGTCTCGGGGTCCTTGGCCGGCGGCCCGTACCGCGTGAACTCCGGCGGCACCTGCGCGGCCTCGCGCACCGGGTAGACGAACATGTTGAGCGGCATGTCGTCCTGGAACTCCTTGGTGAGCATGAAGTCGAGGAGCGCCTTGCCGCCCTTGGCGTTCGCGGCGCCGCTGAGCAGACCCGCGTACTCGACCTGCCGGAAGCAGGTGCCGGTCGCGACACCGGTCGGAGCGGTGCTGGGCTTCGGGTCGGCGTAGATGACCTCGGCGGGCGGCGAGGAGGCGTACGAGACGACGAGCGGCCGGTCGCCCTTGGCCTTCTTGCCGCCGGCGGACCCCGAGAACTCCTCGTTGTAGGCCTGCTCCCAGCCGTCCACGACCTTCACGCCGTTGGCCTTGAGCTTCTTCCAGTAGCCCTCCCAGCCCCCATCGCCGTAGTGCGCGGCGGAGCCGAGCAGGAAGCCGAGGCCGGGCGAGGACGTGGAGGCGTTCTCGGTGACGAGGAGGTCCTTGTACGCGGGCTTGACCAGGTCGTCGAAGGACTGCGGCGGCTTCAGCTTATGCTCGCTGAAGTAGGCCTTGTCGTAGTTGACGCAGATGTCGCCCGAGTCGATGGGCGTGACCCGGTGCTTGTCCTGGTCGGTCCGGTACTCGGGCAGGACCAGATCCGCGCCCTTGGCCACGTACGGCTGGAACAGCCCGTTGTCGAGCGCGCGGGAGAGCAGGGTGTTGTCGACGCCGAAGAAGACGTCGCCCTGCGGGTTGTCCTTGGTCAGGATGGCCTTGTTGACGGCCTGCCCGGCGTCGCCGTCCTTGAGGACCCGGACCTTGTACCCGGACTGCTTCTCGAAGTCCTTGAGCACGCTCTTCGACACGACGAACGAGTCGTGGCTGACGAGCGTGATCGTCTTCGGATCGCCCGAGCCGCCGGCGTCGGACGAGTCGCACGCGGACAGTGCCGGCAGCGTGACAAGGCCGAGCCCGACGGCCAGGGCCGCGAACCGCCTGTTGGTGATGCTCACTGATTCCTCCTGGGTGACCAGGAAGAGACGCGGCCCTGCCCGGGACCTCTGACGGTCCCGGGCAGGGCGCAACAGCTTGAGTAACGACCGAACTTCCTACCCAGAATGACCTGGGCAAGGTTCAGAGGGTCTGCGGGCTGTCCCGCACTCTCAGCGCTGTGGCGCTCCCCTGTCGGAATATGAAGATGTCGGAATACGAAGAGATACTGACTCGGCTCAGACTACCGCTCGGTCGCGGCGAGCTGACCACACGCTCCGTCGATCTCCTGGCCACGGGTGTCCCGGACGGTCACCGTCACGCCATGGGCGGCGATCGCCTCGACAAACGCCTTCTCGTCCTCGGGCCGCGAGGCGGTCCACTTCGAACCCGGGGTCGGGTTCAGCGGGATGAGGTTGACATGCACGGGCCTGCCCTTGAGCATCCGCCCGAGCCGGTCACCACGCCACGCCTGATCGTTGATGTCCCGGATCATCGCGTACTCGATGGACAGGCGCCGCCCGGACCTGTCCGCGTACTCCCAACCGGCGTCCAGCACCTCGCGCACCTTCCACCGTGTGTTCACGGGGACGAGGGTGTCGCGCAGCTCGTCGTCCGGGGCGTGCAGGGAGATCGCGAGCCGGCACTTGAAGCCCTCGTCGGAGAACCGGTTGATGGCGGGGACCAGCCCGACCGTCGACACGGTGATACCGCGCTGCGAGAGCCCGAGCCCGTCCGGCTCGGGGTCGGTGAGGGCCCGGATCGCTCCGACCACGCGCTTGTAGTTGGCGAGCGGCTCACCCATGCCCATGAAGACGATGTTGCTCAGCCGCGCGGGACCCCCGGGGATCTCGCCGTCGCGCAGCGCCCGCATACCGTCGACGATCTGGTGCACGATCTCGCCGGTCGACAGGTTCCGGTCGAGGCCGGCCTGCCCGGTGGCGCAGAACGGGCAGTTCATTCCGCAGCCCGCCTGCGAGCTGATGCACATGGTCACCCGGTCCGGGTACCGCATCAGCACGGACTCGACGAGCGTGCCGTCGAAGAGCCGCCACAGGGTCTTGCGCGTGGTGTCCTGGTCGGTCGACAGATGCCGTACGACCGTCATCAGCTCGGGAAGCAGCGCCTCCTGGAGCTTGCCGCGCGAGGCGGCCGGGATGTCCGTCCACTCTGCGGGGTCGTGCGCGAACCGGGCGAAGTAGTGCTGCGAGAGCTGCTTGGCGCGAAACGGCTTCTCACCGATCGCGGCAACCGCCTCTTTGCGCTCGGCAGGCGTGAGATCGGCAAGGTGCCGCGGCGGCTTCTTGGCTCCGCGCGGCGCGACAAAGGTGAGTTCTCCGGGTGCAGGCATAACTCTTCCAGTGTCGCAGATCGACTCGGGTGGCCCAGGCCGGACCGGGGTGCGGGCGGTTACCCACGGGTGCCCGCTGTCATCAGCAGTCGCCCCTGGGTCGCCCCGGAGCGACCCCGGGGCGACCCAGGGGACTCCTCGCGCCGGCGGATCGCACTCAGGGGCGCCGGGATCAATCGCACTCGGGGGCGCCGGGATCACCGGCCTGAACAGGAAGGCGCTTCTGCTGTACTTCTCGCCGTTCCCGCGGTTCATCGACTCCGCCGCGAGCCGGCCCGTTGCCGCGCGGAGGACTGCTCGGCATGCTCCACATGACCGCCTGCGCCCCGGTCCACCTCGCCGTCGGCGTCCTCGCCCGCACCGTGCTGAAGACGCGGCCATCGGCCGCCCGGGCGGTGGCCCGCGTCTCCGGTGCCAGCGACCGACGATCTCCAGACGGCGGGCAGCCCGGCGAGCGGTACAGCCGCCGACGCGGGGGCAGGTGGCGCGGGCCGCCGCTCCGAGCCCCCGCGAGAGGGGCGCCCGGAGCGCGTGCGGCCGCGGCCACCGTCGACGGCCCGGACGGGTCCCCCGGCGGTCCCGAGCAGACCCGGACGGCCCGAGCGGTCGCGGGTTACGCGAACTGGCCGGGCTGGTAGCCGCCCGCGGGCTGCTGGACGATGACGTTCCCGCGGTTGAACGCGTTGATGACGGCGATGCAGCACACCAGCGCGGCGAGCTGCTCCTCGTCGTAGTACTTGGCGGCGTTCGCCCAGCACTCGTCCGTGACCCCGCCGGCCGCGTCGGCGATGCGGGTGCCCTGCTCCGTCAGCTCCAGGGCGGCGCGCTCGGCGTCGGTGAACACCGTGGCCTCCCGCCAGGCCGCGACCAGGTTGAGACGCACCGAGGTCTCACCCGCGGCGGTGGCGTCCTTGGTGTGCATGTCGGTGCAGAACCCGCAGCCGTTGATCTGGCTGGCGCGCAGCTTCACCAGTTCCTGCGTCGCGGCCGGCAGACCCGAGTCCTCGAGCGCCTTGCCCGCGGCGACGATGTGCCTGGTGAACTTGGCCGCGACCGGGCTGGCGAAGAGGTTCAACCGAGCTTCCATGATGCGCTCCTGTGTCGTCGTTCGTGGTTACACCTCTTCGACGGAACGCTCCCCCACGATGTGACACGCCTGAATGTGACCTGCGTCTCCTCGCCGCGACCGGGAGGGCCACCAGCGCCAACCCCGGCGACGACAGCGACACGGGCAGAGTGCTGCCACGACGTCACGCCAAGCCCTAGAATCGAATACGTGTACGAATCAGTGTCTCGCCTGGAGCACTTGCGCAGCGTCCGCGCATGGCTGCTCTGGCAACTGCGCCGCACCGACGCCACCATCGCCGAACTGGAGCGGCAGGAAGTCATGGCCACCCGCGCCGCCCGCGCCTTGCCCCCACCGCCCCGCGGATGGAAGCTCGCGATGCGGCGTGCGGGCGACGGCAGGGCCACCCCCGACGCCGTCCACACGGGCGACTGCGGCATGGCGGGAAAGAACACGAAACCACTGGCACGCGAGCAGGCCCTCAGGGCGCTCACCGAAGACGGCGTCACGGCCTGCCCGTACTGCCGCCCCGACACGGATCTGGGTGTCCTGTGAACCACGAAAACGCACAGCCCGAGGATGGGTGCGGCGCACCCATCGTCGTCCAGCGCGCGGCGGGAACCGGCGGCCGCCGGGTGACGATCCGCGCCCGGAACGCCGGCATCGCCCACAGCGACGCCGATCTGGTCGAGTTCCTGCGCCGGGCGGGCCTCCCGGACGCGGGGGACCTCCTGGACGATCCGCGCTGGGTGGAATGGCAGGACGGCCGGCCACACGAATACGACACCACCCCTCCCGGTCACATGGATCACGGTGCGGTGATCAGATGACCCGAAGGGGTGGTGTCGTAGCGGTGCACGGAGTAGCGGTGCACGGAGTAGCTGAGTGCGGAGTGGCCGTGCACGGAGTAGCTGAGTGCGAAGTGGCTGGGTGCGGAGTGGCTGGGTGCGGGAGAGCGCCGATCAGCCGGATCCGACGAAGAGCACGAGCAGCAGCCAGACCACCGGAGCCGTCGGGAGCAAGGAGTCCAGACGGTCCATGATGCCGCCGTGGCCCGGCAGCAGGGTGCCCATGTCCTTGATGCCGAGGTCCCGCTTGATCATGGACTCGCCGAGGTCACCCAGCGTGGCGCTGGCCGCGACCGCGAGGCCGAGGATCAGACCCTGCCACCAGGTGCCGTCGTCGATCAGGTACTGCATGCACAGCGCACCCGCCGCCATCGCGAAGCTGACCGCTCCGAACAGACCCTCACGGGTCTTTCCGGGGCTGATCCGCGGCGCCAGCTTGTGCTTGCCGAAGCGCCAGCCGATGGCGTACGCACCCGTGTCGCTGACCACCGTCAGCAGCAGGAAGGTCAGCACGCGGCGCGGGCCGTCGTCGGCCGTGAGCATCATGGCCACGAAGGTCGCCAGGAACGGCACGTAGAAGGCCGCGAAGACCCCCGCCGTGACGTCCTTGAGGTAGCCCTCGGGCGGTTCCGTCATCCGCCAGACCAGGACGGCCAGTGCGGTGAGCGCCATGGCGACCCACGCGCCCTCGGCACCGCGCACGTATCCGGCGACGACCATGGCGGCCCCGCCGAGTGCCAGCGGCACGAGGGGCGCCTTGATGCCCTTGCGCTCCTCCAGCCGTGAGGTGAGCTCCCAGAGCCCCACCACCACGGCGACCGCTATCACGCCGACGAAGACGGCCTTGACGACGAACAACGAGGCGACGATCACCGCACCGAGCCCGACGCCCACTCCTATGGCCGCGCCCAGGTCGCGTCCCGCACTCTTCTTCTGAGGTGCGGGGGCGGGCTGGGGGGCGGCGCTGGGCATGGGCTCCTGCGAAATCTGCGGGTTGTGTGACGGATCCCCGTAGGGCGCCGTCGTCGGTGTCTCGTCGCGGACCGAAGGGCCGCTCAGCCGAGCGGCCCCCCTGTCGTCATCCTGGTCTCCGCCATGTGCGGGTACGTCGGGCACGGTGGGCATGGGCCGAGTGTGCTGCGCGTCATGCGCATCGTACGTGGGACCCGCCGGGGTTGCCCCCTGGACAGGTCCCTGCTCGGACGGCCCCCAGTACCCGGCTTGTGGCGGCGCCCCCCAGGAAGAGTCGTTCATCAGACCTCGAGCAGCTCCGCTTCCTTGTGCTTCAGGAGCTCGTCCACCTGGGCGACGTACTTCGCCGTGGTGTCGTCGAGCTCCTTCTCCGCGCGACGGACCTCGTCCTCGCCGGACTCCTTGTCCTTGACGAGCTTGTCGAGAGCGTCCTTCGCCTTGCGGCGCACGGCGCGGATCGAGACCTTGGCGTCCTCGCCCTTGGTCCGCGCGACCTTGATGTACTCCTTGCGACGCTCTTCCGTCAGCTCGGGGAACGTCACCCGGATGATGTTGCCGTCGTTGCTGGGGTTGACGCCCAGGTCGGAGTCACGGATCGCCTGCTCGATGTTGCGCAGCGCGCTCTTGTCGAACGGGGTCACCACGGCCATGCGCGGCTCCGGCACCGAGAACGAGGCCAGCTGGTTGATCGGCGTCAGCGCGCCGTAGTAGTCGGCCACGATCTTGTTGAACATCGCCGGGTGCGCACGGCCGGTGCGGATCGCGGCGAAGTCCTCCTTGGCGACCACGACGGCCTTCTCCATCTTCTCCTCGGCCTCGAGGAGGGTCTCTTCGATCACCACTTGCTCCTGCGTGTCTTGAGTAGGCCCGGCAGCTGTTTCCTCGTCGGGGTCGGCGGCCGGCTGCGTCGCGTCTTATTACTGCACGGTTCCGGACCGGCAGGACATTGTCCATCCCCCGGTCAGGGTCCGTCCTGGACCGGGACTTGTGCCCGGTCCGGAGCGTTCCCCGTCAGGCGCGGCCGCTCTGGTCGCCCACGAGTGTGCCGATCTTCTCACCCTTGACCGCCCGCGCGATATTGCCCTCCGCCAGGAGCTCGAAGACCAGGATCGGCAGCTTGTTGTCCCGGCACAGCGTGATGGCGGTCATGTCGGCGACCTTGAGGTCCCGGGTGATGACCTCGCCGTAGCTGAGCGAGTCGAACTTGACGGCCTCGGGGTTGGTCTTCGGGTCGGAGTCGTAGACACCGTCCACGCCGTTCTTGCCCATGAGGAGCGCCTCGGCGTCGATCTCCAGGGCGCGCTGGGCGGCCGTGGTGTCGGTGGAGAAGTACGGCATGCCCATGCCGGCGCCGAAGATGACCACACGGCCCTTCTCCAGGTGCCGCACGCCGCGCAGCGGGATGTACGGCTCCGCGACCTGGCCCATGGTGATGGCGGTCTGGACGCGGCTGTCGATGCCCTCCTTCTCCAGGAAGTCCTGGAGAGCGAGGCAGTTCATGACCGTGCCGAGCATGCCCATGTAGTCGGAGCGCGCCCGGTCCATGCCGCGCTGCTGGAGTTCGGCCCCGCGGAAGAAGTTGCCGCCGCCGATGACGACGGCGATCTGGGCACCGCCGCGCACGACGGCCGCGATCTCGCGGGCGATCTTGTGCACCACGTCGGGATCGACGCCCAGTCCGCCGCCACCGGCGAACGCCTCGCCGGAAAGCTTCAGCAGAAAGCGTCCCGCGCCTTTGCCGTCGTCGGTCTTATCGCCCTTGCCGGCCTGGGTGGTGGTCATGGAGATCTCCTCATGGTGCACATACGAAGAAGGCCATTGCCGGTGGGGTGTTGTTCGCATCCCATGCTCGGCAATGGCCTCCTCGTCAGATCTGCTGTCGTCCGGCACCCGCGCGTGGGTGCCGGCGTACGCGGACGACTGCTGTCGACCCTATCGGGGTCGCGCGTCGATCGCTGTACGGACTCAGATGCCGACCTTGATGCGCGAGAAGCGCTTCAGGGTGACACCGGCCTCGTCCAGAACCTTCTGGACGGACTTCTTGTTGTCGAGCGCGTACGGCTGACCGAGGAGGGTGGCCTCCTTGAAGAAGCCGTTGACCCGACCCTCGACGATCTTGGGGAGGGCGGCCTCGGGCTTGCCCTCGGCGCGGGTGGTCTCCTCGGCGACGCGACGCTCGGTCTCGACGACCTCGGCCGGGACGTCCTCACGGGAGAGGTACTTCGGCGCGAAGGCGGCGATGTGCTGCGCGATGCCCTTGGCGAGGTCGGCGTCGGCCTTGTCCAGCTCGACCAGGACACCGATCTGCGGGGGCAGGTCGGGCATGGTGCGGTGCATGTACGCGGACACGTAGGCGCCGGAGAACTGGGCGAAGCGGTCCAGGACGATCTTCTCGCCCAGGTTGGCGTTGGCCTCGTCGACGAACGCCTGAACCGTCTTGCCGGTCTCGATCTCGGACGCGAGGAGCGCCTCGAGGTCGGCCGGGGAGGTGGCGGCGACGTGCTGGGCGATCTGGTTGGCGACGGCCTGGAACTTCTCGCCCTTGGCGACGAAGTCCGTCTCGCACTTCAGCTCGACCAGGACACCGGAGGTGTTGTCGTCAGCGATGATGGAGACCACGGCGCCGTTCTCGGCGGAGCGGCCCTCGCGCTTGGCGACGCCCTTCTGGCCCTTGATCCGCAGCGCCTCGACGGCCTTGTCGACGTTGCCGTCGGCCTCGTCCAGCGCCTTCTTGCAGTCCATCATGCCGGCGCCGGTGAGCTCACGGAGCTTCTTGACGTCGGCGGCGGTGTAGTTCGCCATGATTCCTGGAATCTCTCTCGAAGTCTGAAGATCTACGGGACGAACGGCGGGGGCTTTGTGGGCCCCCGCCGTTCACAAACCCGAAGGGGTGAGGGGTCAGGCCTGCTCGGCGTCCGTGGCCGGCGCCTCGGCGGCGGGGGCCTCGGCGGCGGGGGCCTCGGCAGCAACCTCGGCGTCCGCGGCGGGAGCCTCGGCCTCGGCCTCGGCGGCCGGAACCTCGGCCTGCTCGGCGTCGGCGACCTTCTCCGTCTCGGCGGAGGTCTGGACCTCGGCGTCGTCGGCCTTCTTCTCGCCCTCGAGCAGGTCGCGCTCCCACGCGGCGAGCGGCTCGCCCGCGGCCTTGTCACCCGCGGCCTTACCGGCGCCGGAGCGCGAGATGAGGCCCTCGGCGACGGCGTCGGCGATCACGCGGGTGAGCAGGGTGACGGAGCGGATCGCGTCGTCGTTGCCCGGGATCTTGTAGTCGACCTCGTCGGGGTCACAGTTGGTGTCGAGGATGGCGACGACCGGGATGTTGAGCTTCCGGGCCTCGCCGACCGCGATGTGCTCCTTCTTGGTGTCCACGATCCAGACGGCGCTGGGCACCTTCTGCATCTCGCGGATACCACCGAGGGTCTTCTCCAGCTTGGCCTTCTCGCGCGAGAGCACGAGAAGCTCCTTCTTGGTGAGACCGGAGGCGGCGACGTCCTCGAAGTCGATCTGCTCGAGCTCCTTGAGGCGCTGCAGACGCTTGTAGACGGTCGAGAAGTTGGTGAGCATGCCGCCCAGCCAGCGCTGGTTGACGTAGGGCATGCCGACGCGGGTGGCCTGCTCCGCGATGGCCTCCTGCGCCTGCTTCTTCGTGCCGACGAACATGACCGTGCCGCCGTGGGCGACGGTCTCCTTGACGAACTCGTAGGCGCGGTCGATGTACGACAGCGACTGGAGCAGGTCGATGATGTAGATGCCGTTGCGCTCCGTGAAGATGAAGCGCTTCATCTTCGGGTTCCAACGACGGGTCTGGTGACCGAAGTGGACGCCGCTTTCCAGCAGCTCCCGCATCGTGACGACGGCCATGGCCGTTCTCCTCGGTTTTCTCGGTTGTACCGCGTGTGCCGGACGGCACACGCGCCTGACGCCCGCGATGCGCCTTGCCACAAAGGACCGAGAGGCGCTGACACCGGTCGGTGACGACCAGGTGCCGGGGCGTGCGAAGTCGACTCGGTGACCCGAATCGCCATCAGAAGTGTACGGGACCCGAGAGGGGCCGGGTGACGCCGCTGTCCACAACCGGCCGGTACTCCACAGATCCCGTTCATGATCCGCTCGATGCGGGACGGTTCTCGCATGCGAGTGAACCGATGTGCGCGTACCTGGCCGGGCCTGCTCCTGGGCCTGACCCTGACCGTCCTGGGCGCCCAGCCTCCCTCGACCCTGGCCCACTCGGCCCTGGCCCACTCGGCCCTGGCCCATGGGAGCGGCCCCGCACCCCCGCCCCCGGCCGCCGTGCCGGGCACCGGCTCCACCGTCCCGTCCGCAGCGGACGGGACCCTTCCGCCGGGAGGCGACTCGACTGTTCGAGCGGCGACCGACTCGGCCGTCCCGCCGGCAGCCGACCCCTCCGTCCCGGCGGTCGCCCGCGCCTGGCCCGTGGGTGTCCGCCCGTCCGTCGTCCGGGGCTGGGAACCCCCGGCGACGGCCTACTCCCGGGGTCATCGCGGTGTCGACCTCGCGGCCGTCCCCGGCGCTCCGGTGCGCGCCGCCGCACCCGGCCGGGTCTCCTTCGCCGGCCGGGTCGCGGGCCGCGGGGTGGTCTCGGTGGAGCTGTCGGACACGGGAGCGCCCCCGCTGCGGACGACGTACGGTCCGGTGCGGGCCTCGGTGCGCAAGGGCGACGAGGTCCTCGCGGGCGAGGTACTGGGCGCCTTGGAGACGACGGACGCCCACTGCGGGCCGACCGCCTGTCTGCACTGGGGGCTGCTCAGAGACAGGACCTACCTGAACCCGCTGTCCCTGCTCCCGCCGTGGCTCCTGAGCACGGGCCCGTCCCGCCTGCTCCCGCTCGGCGAGAGCGACGCGCGGCCCTGACCCACGGCCCGGGAGGGCCGCTCCGGCCCGGCGGGGCTCAGCCCCGCACACCACCGGCGGGACTCAGCCCCGGACGCCTCGCAGGGCCATCGTGACGGCCGCCTCCGTGATCGCCGAGGGGTCCTCGGCGGCCCCCAGTTCGATGCGCCGCACCGCGGCGTCCACCACGCCCTGCAGGAGCATCGCGGCCAGCCGCGGCTCGGCGTGCCCCATCGCGCCGAGCGCCTCGCCGATCATCGTGACCAGCCCGCCGTGCGCCGCCCGGATCTTCTCCCGGGCCCCCGCGTCGAGTTCGCTCGCGGAGATGGCGACCACGGCCCGGTGCCGCCGGTCCCCGACCAGGGCGAGCTGCCGGCGTACGTACGCCTCGACCTTCCCCTCGGGGCCGTCCGCCGCCGCCATCGCCGACGACACCTCGGCCGCCCAGACGGGAAAGTCGACCTCGCACAGCTCCTCGACGACGGCCGCCCTGGACCGGAAGTACTCGTACACGGAGGAACGCGCGAGTCCCGTGCGCTCCGCGAGCGCCGGGAAGGTCAGCGCTTCCGTCCCGCCCTCGGACAACAGGGACCGGGCAGCGTCCAGCAGGGCGGCTCGCTGCATCGACCGGTGCTCGGCCACGGAGGCCGCTCGAATCCTTGGCACGTCAACCACTGTACGGACGCGCCGCCGCGGACGGGAGCCACTCGACCCAGCCGACCGCGCCGCGCCGGTCGCCGGGCCGCGACACCAGGGCGGCCCGGCGCCACGGCACCACCCGGGTCAGCGCCCGAAACTGGCCAGCTTGGCGCGCAGCTGGAGCACCGACTTGGTGTGGATCTGACTCACCCGGCTCTCGGTCACCCCGAGCACATTGCCGATCTCCGCGAGGGTGAGCCCTTCGTAGTAGTAGAGCGTGACCACGGTCTTCTCCCGGTCGGGCAGCGTGTTGATCGCCCGCGCCAGAAGCCTGCGCAGCTCCCGGTCCTCCGCCACCTCGACCGGATTGTCGGCGGCCGTGTCCTCCAGCGTGTCCATCAGACTCAGCCGGTCGCCGCCCTCGCCGCCCACGTGCAGCAGCTCCTCCAGCGCCACCACGTTGGCCAGCGACAACTGGCTGAACACCGCGTGGAGTTCCTCCACACCGATGCCCATCTCCGCGGCCACCTCACCCTCCGAGGGGGTGCGCCGCAGCCGGGCCTCCAGCGTCGCGTAGGCACGCTCCACATTGCGCGCCTTCTGCCGCACCGACCGGGGGATCCAGTCCAGTGCCCGCAGTTCGTCGATCATCGCGCCACGGATGCGGGTGATCGCGTACGTCTCGAACTTGATCTCCCGCTCGATGTCGAACTTCTCGATCGCGTCGATCAGCCCGAAGACCCCCGACGAGACGAAGTCCGCCTGTTCGACGTTGGCCGGCAGACCCACACTGACCCGGCCCGCGACGTACTTCACCAACGGTGAGTAGTGCAGGATCAGCTGCTCCCGCAGCCGCTCGTCACCGGTCGACTTGTACGACCGCCACAGCTCGTCGAGCGAGGTGGGCGCGGGCGGACGCACGCTGCCGCCGTCGCGGGCGGCTGGCGGGATCGCCGTCCGGTCGGACCCGGAGGTGTGCTGGGGCATGCGTCGCCTTGTGCCGTTCTGCCGTGAACTGTGGAGTGACTGGGTGTCCTGTCGGCGTCATGCCGAGATCGCGTGCCTGCTTCGGATCCTTGTGAGCGTAGCGTGACTGGACTGTCGCAGTGCGCGAAGAGCGGGCTGTCACCCGCACGCGAAGACTTTCCCCGGCGCGTCCCGCGGAGGCATGACGGTTGCCCTGCGTGACCACCGAGGGCCGCCAACTGCAGTTATTCCCAAGG
This sequence comes from Streptomyces sp. NPDC060027, assembly GCF_042737005.1. NCBI lineage: Bacteria > Bacillati > Actinomycetota > Actinomycetes > Kitasatosporales > Streptomycetaceae > Streptomyces > Streptomyces sp. NPDC060027. Next base: position 5,222 of record NZ_JBHWVI010000066.1, on the reverse strand, counting down.
GTGTCGGCGTTCCCCCGGACGGCCGAACACGCTCGGTCAGCATCGCTCCCGATCATCGCGGACGGAGGTCACCGCCTGGCGTGTCAACTTCCAGCCGTCGCCGTGTCGTTCGACGAAACCAAGTGCTCGGAGTTCGTACAGCCTCCCGACCGCGTCGTCCGTGGTGGTCACCGCTCTCCGGGCGATCTCCGGGGCCTCCGCGGAACCCCGCGCCGGCAGGGCGGCCAGGACACGTCCCGCACCCGGGTGCAGCAGGTCGCGCGGCAGCACGGGTCCTCGCCGGTCCGGTGCCAGCTCGCCCATGTCACCGACCAGTTCGGCGACTTCCGCCGCGTCGGAGACCAGGACGGCCTCCCCGCGCAGCAGTTCGTGCACCCCCGCGGAGAGTCCGCTGGTGGCGGGTCCCGGCACGCCCATCGTGAACCGCCCCAGACGCTGCGCCGAGCGGGCCGTGACCAGGGCTCCGCTGCGGTACGCCGCCTCGACGACCACGGTGCCCCGGGTGAGCGCCGCGATGACCCGGTTCCTGAGGATGAATCTGCTCGGCGTCGGATGCTCGCCGGGTGGCAACTCCCCCACCACGAGTCCCTGTTCCGCGATTCTGGTGATCAGCTGGGTGTGCCCGCGCGGGTAGGGCCGGTCGACCCCGCAGGCGAGCACGGCGACGGTGGCGCCGCCCGCCCCGAGGGCGCCCCGGTGCGCGGCACCGTCGATGCCGTACGCACCGCCGGACACCACCACCCAGCCCCGCTCCGCGAGTCCGGCGCCGAGGGTGGCCGCCATGTGCGCGCCGTACTCGGTGCAGGCCCGGGCGCCGACGACCGCGACGGACCGCAGGGCCCATATCCGCAGGGCGGCCCGCCCCCGCACCCACAGGCCGACGGGCCGGGCGTCCCCCAGGTCGTCGAGCTGCGCGGGCCATTCGGATTCACCGGGACAGATGAACCGCACCCCGGCGTCCCGGGCGAGGGCGAGGTCCCGCTCCGGGTCGGCGCGCCCCGCCCGGGCCCTCAGCCCCGCCCACCGCTTGTCGGTCATTCCCCGAGGCTGCCCCTCGTGCCCGTACAGCCACCGGACCGCCTCCCGGGCCCCGACCTCCCGGAGCCAGCGCCCGCAGACCTCGTCTCCCGGTTCGACGACCCGGGAGAGCGTGACGCGGGCCCTGCGCTCGTCGTCCGTCATGCCGGCGAGCCGATCGCCATCGGTACCCCGCGCGGGATTCCGGTGCGCAGCTGGAGGGCCAGGGCGACGTCCCCGGCGTCGGGCCGGTCGTGTCCCGACAGGTCCGCGACCGTCCACGCGACGCGGAGCACCCGGTCCAGCCCGCGGGCCGTCAGCAGCCCGCGCTCCAGGCCCCGCTCGGCCTCGTCCATCGCTCCCGGCCGTGCCTGCCAGCGGCCCCGCAGCTCGTGTCCCGGCACCTCGCTGTTGGTGAGCCAGGGGGTTCCCGTCAGGCGCGCGGCGGCTCGCTCGCGGGCGGCTCGCACCCGGTCCGCGACCGTCCTGGTCGACTCGCCGCGCGCGCCGCGTGCGGTGAGTTCGGCGCGGGTGACCGGCTCGACCTCGACGCGCAGATCGACCCGGTCGAGCAGCGGTCCGGAGAGCCTCGCCTGGTAGCGGCGGATGGCGGAGGGCGGGCACTCGCAGTAGTCGTTCGTCGTGCTGAAGCGGCCACAGGGGCAGGGGTTGGCGGCCAGCACCATCAGGAACTTCGCGGGGAACCGTACGACACCGGCGCTGCGCGCGATCACCACGTGCCCGGCTTCCAGCGGCTGCCGCAGGGCGTCCAGCGCGAAGCCGCTGAATTCCGGTGCCTCGTCGAGGAAGAGCACCCCGCGATGCGACAGGGACACCGCGCCGGGCCGTGCCAGTCCCTTGCCGCCGCCGACGAGCGACTGCATGGTCGCGGAATGGTGGGGTGCGCAGTAGGGCGCGACGTCCACCATCGGTTTGCCCGGTGGCAGCAGGCCGGCGACGGAGTGGATCGCCGTCACCTCCAGGGATTCCTGCCGGGACAGCCGTGGCATGAGCGACGGCATCCGCTCGGCCAGCATCGTCTTGCCCGCGCCGGGCGGTCCTTGGAGGAAGACGTGATGGCCTCCCGCCGCCGCGACCTCCATCGCGGTGCGTGCCGACAGCTGGCCCACCACGTCCCCGAGGTCGTGGTCCCGGTCGTGCTCCGGCACGGCGATGCCGCACAGGCCGGTGGCCTCGCCCGTACCGGGCACGCGCAGGCCGGCCAGCAGGGGGTCCGGGCGGCCCTGCTCGTCCGGATCCTCCTCGGGCACCGGTTCGTCCGCGAGCACCGCGATCAGCTGACGCAGGCTGCGGACCCCGAGCACCGAGACGCCCGGCACCAGTGAGGCCTCGGCCGCCGCGCACTCCGGCACCACCACCTGCTCGTATCCGGCGTCCGCCGCGGCGAGCACGGCCGGCAGGATGCCCCGGACCGGCCGCACCCTGCCGTCGAGCCCCAGCTCCCCGATCATCACGATGTCGGCGAGCACACGGGGATCGATCCGCTCGGAGGCGCCCAGCACCGCGCAGGCCACGGCGAGATCGAAACCCGAACCGCCCTTGGGCACGGAGGCCGGACTCAGCCCCACCGTCAGCTTCTTCTGCGGCCAGGACGCGCCGGAATTGACCACCGCGGCCCGGACCCGGTCGCGGCTCTCCGTCAGGCTCTTGTCGGGGAGCCCCACCAGCGTGAAGGCCGCGATGCCCGGCTCCAGGTCCGCCTGGACCTCGACGACGACGCCCTCCACGCCCACCAGAGCGACCGAACACGTACGCGCGAACCCCATCAGGCCACCCCCCGCGCGTGCTCGACCAGGGGCGCGCCGCGCTCGGGGAGGACGACGCCGATCAGGTCGATGCGGACACCGCCCGGTGGGGCTCCGCCGTGTTCCTGGAGCCAGCGTTCGGCCAGGCCGCGCAGTCGCTGGGCCTTCGCCGGGGAGACGGCCGCCATCGGATGCTGGAACGCGCCCGCCGTGCGGGTCTTGACCTCGCAGACGACCAGCGCGTCGCCGTCCCGGGCCACGATGTCGATCTCGCCGGTCCTGCCGCAGCGCCAGTTGCGTGCCAGGACGGTCATGCCGGTCTCGGTCAGGCGTCGGGCGGCCAACTCCTCGCCGTACGCGCCCAGTGCTTTGCGTGCCTCGGATGTCTTCATGTCGGCACCACCTCCGGCACCGACACTGAGGCCATGTCACCCAGCTATTGGATCTTGGTGGACGAGCGGGTGATTGTGGAAATCTCCGTCACCCGCCCGAGCCATTCACGCGATCACCGCTCGGCATCGGCCGCCGGGGGAAGCCGCCGGCCGGGGGTCCCCGCCCCTCCCCGAACCCCTCAGCCCGCGGTCCGGCCGTCCGGACTTCAGCCGCCCGGCAGTTCCAGATCGCTCTTGTTCAGTTCCTCGATGTTCACGTCCTTGAATGTCAGGACGCGTACCTGTTTCACGAAGCGAGCGGGCCGGTACATGTCCCACACCCAGGCGTCCGCCATGGACACCTCGAAAAACACCTCACCCTGGACTGAGTGCACCTGCATCTCGTAGTCGTTGGTGAGGTAGAAGCGCCGTTCGGTCTCGATCACATATTTGAACAGACCGACGACATCGCGGTACTCCCGATAGAGCTTCAGCTCCATCTCGGTCTCGTACTTCTCGAGGTCCTCGGCGCTCATGGCATGTTCCCCTTCAGCCGTGCGTCCCCCTATTGTGCGCCAGCCCCGAGAGCCCCTAGACGATTTCCGTGTCGAGGACCTCGGGCGTGGCCGGGGGGCCCTCGTCGAGCACCCTGCGCAGCAGCTCGGCGAGCTTGGTCGGATACACCGTCTCATGTGCCTCGGTCAGTTCCCGGCACGTCCACCAGCGCGCTCCGGCGACGCTGCGCCGCTCCAGGTCCGTCAGCCCCGTGGCGGCCGTGGCCGTCTGGGTGGTACGGGCGAGGAAGTACCACTCGTCCTGGTCCCAGCGCCGCCCCGCGAACGGGAACGAGCAGATCCGCCGCCACAGCACCGGGCCCAGTTCGACCTCTGTGATACCGGTCTCCTCCACGAGTTCCCGCAGAGCGGCCTGCTCCCGGGTCTCGTCGCCCTCCAGACCACCGCCCGGCGTGAACCACCAGTCGTCCGAGGGATCGTCCGGCTCGTGACCGTGCAGCAGCAGGACGCGGTCCCGCGGGTCGAGCAGGACGACCCGGGCGACCTTGCGCAGCCCGCCCGGATACGGGTCCTCGCCCCCGTCCGCAGCCTCAGCGGGCACCGGCGGACTCCGTGCCCGTACGAGAACGGCCCACCCTCTTGGCGACGGGCCCGTAGGCCGCGCCGCCCAGCACGAGCACGGCGCCGGCGATCACCAGGGCGACGTTCGTGCGGAGCGGTCCCGGCTGGGACAGGGCGCCGAGCGCCTCGAAGCCGGTGGGGCGCTCGAGCATGCCGTTCATCGGCCAGGCGACGGCGTCGACCCGGGCCGTCACCGCGCCGACCGCCACGGTGCCGCCGGCCGCGTCCGTGAGATGAGCGGTGGAGTCCAGGGAGCCCTGCCGCTCGTCACCGAGCAGGAACAGCCGCCCCTTCGGGACCTTCACGGCCGGGAAGTCCGTGATCTCGGCGAGGCTTCCCTCGGCCAGATACGGTTCGTCGATCTGCTTGCCGTTGACGGTCAGCTTGCCCTTGGTGCAGCAGGAGACCGTGTCTCCGCCGACGGCGACCACGCGCTTGACCACCGACGTGCCGGTGACCCAGGTCTTGTCCTTGAAGACGACGACGTCACCCCGGCGGATGTCGCTCCCGTCGACGCGCTGGGCCAGCACGCGGTCGCCCACGTTGATCGTCGGCGACATCGAACTCGTGGGGACGGTGTACGGCAGATAGACCACCGCTCCCCAGGCGAATCCGCCGAGGAACAGCACCAGGCCCAGCGCGACGGCCAGTCCGGACAGCCGCTGTCCGGCCTTGCTGCCCACCGGGCCCTTGCCTGCGCCACCGCTGCGCGGGGCCGTACGTATTGCGCTCTCGCCACCCATGGGTCCGCACCTTACCCGGGGGTACGGTGCGGGGTCAGCCCATGGACCGGATCGCGATCACCGCCCGGGAACGGAGGTGCGGGACTTGCGCCGGCCATCCGTTCGTCCGCCCATCCCGCACGTCCGCCCCTCCGAACGCCCGCGCCCCCGGAAACGAGCGGGGCCGGCCGGTCCGGAGGAATCCGGACC
>NZ_JBHWVI010000065.1:0-37277 GCF_042737005.1 Streptomyces sp. NPDC060027 | reverse complement strand
GCAGGGGCCGGCCGCCGCCGTTGTCGGTCGCCGCCGTTGTCTGTCGTTACGCGGAATCCGAGCCGGTGTCGGTGTCCTTCTGCGACTCCGACTCCTCCTCGGCCAGGGCCGCGTCCAGGCGGGCCCGCGCGCCCTCCAGCCAGCGCCGGCACACCTTGGCCAGCTCCTCGCCCCGCTCCCAGAGCGCCAGGGACTCCTCAAGGGTCGTACCACCCGCCTCCAGGCGGCGTACGACCTCGATCAGCTCGTCCCGTGCCTGCTCGTACCCGAGCGCCTCGTCCACCTTGCTGGTCATGCGCCCACCCTATGCATCGACTCGAACCGTGAATTCACCCTCGGCGACCCGCGCCCGCAGCGTCTCGTCCGCCACGACCTCGGCCGGGTCCCGGACCACATGACCGTCGGCCTTCTGCAGCACCGCGTACCCCCGCTGGAGGGTCGCCGCGGGGGAGAGGGCCACCACGCGCGCGTGCGTGTGCGTCAGCTCCGAGTCCGCGCGGTCCAGAAGATGCCCGAGGGTGCGCCGCCCCCGGTCGAGCAGCGCGGCGACCTGGTCCGCCCGCTCGTCGATCATCCGGTGCGGATCCTCTATCGAGGGCCGGGCCAGCGCGTGCGCGAGGCCCCGCTCCTCGCGGTCGATGAACGACATGACGCAGCGCCGCGCGCGGTCCCGCAGGAACCGCACCCGCTCGTACTCCTCACCGACGTCCGGCACGACCTTCTTGGCCGCGTCGGTCGGAGTGGACGCCCGCAGGTCGGCCACATGGTCCAGAAGCGGGTTGTCGGGCTCGTGCCCGATGGCCGACACGACGGGCGTACGGCAGGCCGCGACCGCCCGGACGAGCTGCTCGTCGGAGAACGGCAGCAGATCCTCCACGCTGCCGCCGCCGCGCGCCACGATGATCACGTCGACCTCGTCGAGCGCGTCCAGGTCCTTCACCGCCTGCACGACCTGCGGGACGGCGTGGACGCCCTGCACGGCGACATTGCGCACCTCGAAGCGGACGGCGGGCCAGCGGTGCCGCGCGTTCTCCAGCACGTCCCGCTCGGCAGCCGACGCACGCCCGCACACCAGCCCGATGAGCTGCGGCAGGAACGGCAACGGCTTCTTCCGGTCGGCCGCGAAGAGCCCCTCGGCCGCCAGCGACTTCTTCAGCTGCTCCAGCCGGGCGAGGAGCTCGCCCACCCCCACCGGCTTGATCTCGGCGGCCCGCAGGGACAGCTGCCCGCGCGGCGCGTACCACTCCGGCTTGGCGTGGACCACCACCCGGGCGCCCTCGCTCACCACGTCGGCGACCGCGTCGAAGACCTGCCGATAGCAGGTCACGCCCACCGAGATGTCGTACGACGGGTCGCGCAGCGTCAGGAAGACGACGCCCGCGCCGGGGCGCCGCGACAACTGGGTGATCTGCCCCTCGACCCACACCGCGCCGAGCCGATCGATCCATCCCCCGATGAGCCGTGACACCTCTCCGACGGGCAGCGGAGCGTCCGCGGACGTGTTGAGAGCCATGCGCACGAGCGTAGTGGCCACCACCGACAACGCCCGCACCCCCGGGCGGGCCGCGGCGGGCCGCGCGGGCCGAGACGGGCCGGCGCGGGTCGGGGCGGCCTGGACTCCCGGCCGCGGACCGGTCCGCCCGGCAGGCGCTACCCGGGCTCCGGTTCGGTCCGCCCCCGTTGGGCGAGGAGCACCACCAGGCCCACCGCCAGCCAGACGAGGCCCACCACCTGGGCCGTGCCCGAGGCCTCGACGATCACCGCGACGGTGATCGCGGCGCCCAGCACGGGGACGAGGACGTGCCGCCACCACACCACCGGCCCGCCCAGGTGCCGTACGGCGAACCAGCCCACCACGGACGCGTGCAGCAGGGTGAACGCGGTCAGCGCGCCGACGTCGACCACCGAGACCAGCTTGTCGAGGCCGTCGTCGCGGCGCGCCGCCCAGACCGCGGCGACCAGAGTGGTCACCGCGGCGCACGACAGGGCCGCCCGCGGCACCCCGGAGTCCGTCCGCGCCAGCGCCCGCGGCAGCCGCCGGTCGCGGGCCATCGCGAAGACGAGACGCCCGGCCGCGGCCTGCCCGGCCAGCGCCGCGAAGGCCGCGCCGATCGCCTTGCCGACCGCCACCAGGTTGTGCAGCCACGAGCCGACGGACGCGTCCACGGCGTCGTAGAAGGCCGGACCCTGCTTCGCGGGGTCGGCGGCGAGCCGCGCGGACGACAGTGGCTCCAGCAGCGACACCAGGTAGGTCTGCGCCACGAACAGCACACCCGCGAGCGCCAGACAGAACAGGACCGCGCGGGCCACCTTCTCCGAACCGCCCGTCACCTCCTCGGCGAAGGAGGCGATGGCGTCGAAGCCCAGAAAGGAGAGGACGGCGACGGAGACGGCGCCGATGACCGCCGACAGCGCGAACGCGCCCTGCGTGCCGTCACCTGCCAGCGGGGACAACCAGTCGCGGTGCGCGCCGTCGCGCGCGAGCACCACGACCGCCGACACGACGAAGACGACGAGGACCACGATCTCCATCGCGAGCACCAGAAAGCCGACCCGCGCCGCGGTGCGGACACCCCAGAGGTTGAGGAACGTCGTGACGAGGACGGCGAGCGCGGTCCACACCCACCGGGAGACTTCCGGGACCAAGGAGTTCATCGCGATCCCGGAGAACAGATAGGCCACCGCCGGAATGAGCAGATAGTCCAGCATCACCATCCACCCGGCGACGAACCCGGCCTCCTTCCCGAGCCCCGCGCGCGCGTAGGCGAACACCGAGCCGGCCTGCGGGACCACGCGGACCATCTGCGCGTAGCTGAACGCGGTGAACGCCATGGCGACCGTCGCGACGACGTAGACCAGCGCGACCGCCCCGTGCGACTTCGCGTCCAGCGTCCCGAAGACCCCGACCGGCGCCATCGGGGCGATGAACAGCAGCCCGTAGACGACCAGATCCCGGAAACCGAGGCTGCGCCGGAGTTCGTGCTCCGCCGCGCCCGGGCCGGCGGTGGCCTGCGTGTCGGACATCGTGCCTCCCGAGGATCGCGCCCGGCCCCCACCTCTCCGGCCCCCCACAGTCTCTCCAAGGAGGCGATCTTCGACCTGCCGGGCGCGGCCTTACGATGGGGGGCATGACTGCTTCGCCTGGCCGCCGTGTCCTGCTCGCCGCCCCCCGGGGCTACTGCGCGGGCGTGGACCGTGCCGTGATCGCCGTCGAGAAGGCCCTCGAGCAGTACGGGGCCCCGATCTATGTCCGCCACGAGATCGTCCACAACAAGTACGTCGTGCAGACCCTGGAGAAGAAGGGCGCGATCTTCGTCGAGCAGACGGCGGAGGTCCCCGAGGGGTCCATCGTCATGTTCTCGGCGCACGGCGTCGCCCCCGTCGTCCACGACGAGGCCGCGAAGGGCAAGCTCGCCACCATCGACGCGACGTGCCCGCTGGTCACCAAGGTCCACAAGGAAGCCGTCCGGTTCGCGAACGACGACTTCGACATCCTCCTGATCGGCCACGAGGGCCACGAGGAGGTCATCGGCACCTCCGGCGAGGCCCCCGACCACATCACGCTGGTCGACGGCCCCGAAGACGTCGCCAAGGTCGAGGTCCGCGACCCCTCCAGGGTCGTCTGGCTCTCCCAGACCACCCTCTCGGTCGACGAGACGATGGAGACGGTCGACGCCCTGAAGGAGAAGTTCCCGCAGCTCATCTCGCCGCCGAGCGACGACATCTGCTACGCCACGCAGAACCGTCAGCTCGCCGTGAAGCAGATGGGCGCGGAGGCCGAGCTGGTCATCGTCGTCGGATCGCGCAACTCCTCCAACTCCGTGCGGCTCGTCGAGGTCGCCAAGCTCGCCGGCTCCCGCGAGGCGTACCTCGTGGACTTCGCCGACGAGATCGAGGAGGCGTGGCTGGAAGGCGTGAGCACGGTCGGCGTCACCTCCGGAGCCTCCGTCCCCGAGATCCTCGTCGAGCAGGTCCTGGAGTGGCTGTCCCAGCGCGGCTTCGAGGACGTCGAGCTCGTCAAGGCCGCCGAGGAGTCCATCACCTTCTCGCTGCCCAAGGAGCTGCGCCGCGATCTGCGCGCGGAGGCCGCCGCCCTGGTGGAGCAGCGCACCGGCGGTACGCCCGGGAAGTGACCGTCAGTCGTACGACGTAACGTAGGGCCATGCAGATCTTCGGTGTGGACATTGGCGGATCCGGGATCAAGGGTGCCCCTGTGGACCTTGACCGCGGGGACCTGGCGGCGGAGCGCTTCAAGGTGCTCACCCCGCAACCCGCGACACCCGACGCGGTGGCCGACGGCGTGAAGGACGTCATCGGTCACTTCGGCTGGACGGGTCCCGTGGGCATCACGTTCCCGGGCGTGGTGACCGGCGGGTCCACGATCCGTACGGCGGCCAATGTCGACAAGGACTGGATCGACACCGACGCGCGCGCGTTGCTGAGCGAGCGGCTCGGCGGCCTCCCGGTGACCGTGCTGAACGACGCGGACGCGGCGGGCGTCGCCGAGATGCAGTTCGGGGCCGGCCGCGACCGTCGGGGCACGGTCATCCTGCTCACGTTCGGCACCGGCATCGGCAGTGCCCTCTTCATCGACGGCGAACTGGTCCCGAACACCGAGCTGGGCCACCTGGAGCTGAACGGCCACGACGCGGAGAAGCGGGCGTCCACCAAGGCCAAGGACGACCACGAGCTGACCTGGGAGCACTGGGCGCGCCGCGTCACGAAGTACCTCGCCCACGTCGAGATGCTCTTCTCCCCGGAACTGTTCATCATCGGCGGCGGTGTCAGCCGCAAGGCCGACAAGTTCCTGCCGCTGATCGAGGACATCAAGGCGGAGATCGTCCCGGCCCAGCTCCAGAACAACGCGGGGATCGTGGGCGCGGCGATGCGAGCGGCGAAGGTCGCGCAGTAGCGCGTCGCCGCCCACGAGGGACCGGGAACCCGCCCGCGAGGGAACGGGGACCCGCGGCGGGACGGGAACCCGTCGCGAGGGAACGGGGACCCGCGGCGGAACGAGGGGTCAGCGGGGCTGTCTGCCGGTCGGCAGGCTGCCGCGCGCCTGGGCCCGCCGCCGGGCGGCCCGGAGGCTCATCAGGCGGATTTTGCGTGCGGTCACGACGAGGCCCGCGGCCAGCGTCCCGCCGTACAGCCAGCCCGCCTGGAGGGCGAGGGCGGTGACCAGGCCCATGAAGCTGCCGCTGACGCCGCCGCCGCTGTCGTCGGCGATCGGCAGCAGCCCGAGGGTGAAGGCGATCGGCACGACCACGGGGGCGGTCACCAGGTCGCCGGGCCGCACCCACAGCGCGGTCAGTAGGCACACGGGCAGGAACAGCACTCCGTAGACCGTCGGCGATCCCTCGAACAGCAGCTGGTCGAGGCAGGCCAGCGCGAACATCGACGCGCCGCAGAACAGTCCGCCGCCGAGCCCGGTCAACCGGGGATTCGGCATCCGCCACGTCTCCCGCACACCCGCGGGCGCGGGCCGCCGCGACACCGGGGCGCCCGTTCTCGCACCGTCGCCCGCGGCCCGCCCGCCCTGTGCCGGAACGGGTGCACCGCGTCGCGGTCTGTACTGAGGGGGACGCGTCCTGTGTTGCTCCACTGGACCAACTTAGGTCGTTTTATGTGTGGAATGGCTCTTCGGACACGCCGGAGGCAGGCGGAAGGCGGGGCCATGGATAGGGCTTGGCCATGCGTTCGATACCTCGCGGGTACGGGCCGGGCCACGCCGTAGACTGGTGGATCGGCCCGCACTCTTCGAGGGCCCTTCGCCCATCCTCTCGTACGGGAAGTCGCAACGTGTCGCTCACGATCGGAATCGTCGGTCTGCCCAATGTCGGCAAGTCGACCCTGTTCAACGCCCTGACCAAGAACGACGTGCTCGCGGCCAACTACCCGTTCGCCACGATCGAGCCGAACGTCGGTGTGGTCGGCGTCCCCGACGCCCGTCTCACCAAGCTGGCAGGGATCTTCAGCTCGCAGAAGATCCTCCCGGCGACCGTCGACTTCGTCGACATCGCGGGCATCGTGAAGGGTGCCTCGGAGGGTGAGGGCCTGGGCAACAAGTTCCTCGCGAACATCCGCGAGTCGGACGCGATCTGCCAGGTCATCCGTGCCTTCAAGGACGAGAACGTCGTGCACGTCGATGGCAAGGTCTCGCCCAAGGACGACATCGAGACGATCAACACCGAGCTGATCCTCGCGGACCTCCAGACGATCGAGAAGGTCCTGCCGCGCCTCCAGAAGGAGTCGCGCATCAAGAAGGACGTCGTGCCCAAGGTCGCGGCGGTCGAGGCGGCCAAGGAGATCCTGGAGAAGGGCGACACCCTCTTCTCCGCGGGCATCGTCCAGGGCTCCGGCAAGGAAGAGCTGCTGCACGACCTGCACCTGCTCACCACCAAGCCGTTCCTGTACGTCTTCAACGTCGACGAGGACGAGCTGGTCGACGAGGACTTCAAGGCCGCGCAGCGCGCCCTGGTCGCCCCCGGCGAGGCGATCTTCCTCAACGCCAAGCTGGAGCAGGACCTCGCCGAGCTCGACGAGGAGGACGCCCTGGAGCTCCTGGAGTCGGTGGGCGCCGAGGAGCCCGGCCTCGCCACGCTGGCCCGCGTCGGTTTCAACACCCTCGGCCTGCAGACCTACCTGACGGCAGGCCCCAAGGAATCCCGCGCCTGGACGATCAAGAAGGGCGCCACCGCCCCCGAGGCCGCCGGTGTCATCCACACCGACTTCCAGAAGGGCTTCATCAAGGCGGAGGTCATCTCCTTCGGGGACCTCGTCGAAACCGGCTCGGTCGCCGAGGCCCGCGCCAAGGGCAAGGCCCGCATGGAGGGCAAGGACTACGTCATGCAGGACGGCGACGTGGTGGAGTTCCGCTTCAACGTCTGAGCGGACGAGACAACACCACGCGGGCGACCTGGCAGACATACAGGTCAGATGGGGCCGACTCCTCCGGGAGTCGGCCCCTACTGTTGTTCGGGGGTTCAGATGCCGCGTACCCACGCCACGGTGAACGGGGTCTCGGGTGTGCCCGGTCCCAGCGGGCCGCCCTTGTCGAACTGGGAGCGGACGACGAGGGTGCGGCCGCCGCGGCGCACCAGCGTGGTCGGGATCTGCAGTGCGGGATCGGTGAGGCTGCGCTCCAGGCGGGCGGCGAGGCCGTCCGCCGACAGGCGCCAGCGGGTGATCGTGTCGGTTTTGTTGAGGGCGGCCCACAAGGTGTCGCCGACCAGCTCCAGACCGTCGCCGTTCACCAAGTCGCCGCCGTGCAGGGCGACGCGGCGGATCGCGCCGGTGGTGAGGTCCACCCGGTAGAGGGCGCCCCCGGTCATGTCGACGGTGAACAGGCAGCGGTCCCCGGCGACGATGCCGTTCAAGGTGTATGTGCCGGCCGGGTGCGGGGCCAGGACGCCGCCGAAGTCGTAGGCGGGGGTGAGGACGGCCCGGCCGCCGTGGGCCGTGGCCCGGGCGCGCTGGGCCGGTGTCACCCGGTAGACGACCTCCCGCACGCTGTCCGTCAGATACGCGCTGCCGTCCGCGGTGATCGCCAGGTCGTTGACGAAGCGGGGCGCGTCACCGGGTACGTCGAAGCGGGCCAGCAAAGCGCGGGTGCGGACGTCGTAGACGGTGACCCCGGCCGTCGAGTCGGTCACCCAGAGGCGGCCGGACCCGTCGACCTTCAGTCCGTTGGCGGTGTTCCGGCCGTCCGCGCCCGCGGGCAGGAAGGTCTCGGCCACGCGGTGTCGGGGCGTCGCACGGTAGACGGCGCCGGTGGTGTACGAGCCCACGTACAGCGTCCCCGTGCGCGGATCGGCGGCGAGGCCCTCGGGATAGGCGCGGTCGTCGGGTAGTTCGAAGGCGGTGGAGATACGAGGAGTGGGCTCATGGGGAGGGGAGACGCGAGGTGCGGCGCTCGCGGACGGTGTGCCCGCGGTGGTCGTCGCCACGGCCGCGACGGTCGCGGCGGTGGCGGTCAGGAAGGTGCGGCGCTGGATCGAACGGGACACGACGGAACCTCTCGGTCTGCTTCTCGGACGTAGACGAGCGGGGAGGGCGGAGCTGAGCCATGCCGGGTTGAGCTGAGCTGGGCTGGGCTGAGCGATGAGCTAAAGCAATGAGTACGAACTTAAGTTAGAGCTCTAATGCTCGTCAATGTCTTTATGGATGGGTGAGGGCTCATCGTCGTATCGCCCGTACGATCCGCGGCTACCATGCGGAGATGACGTCCATGCCCGTGTCCGAGCGCCTCGGTTCCCATCTCAAGCGGGCCGAGCAGGCCCTCGGCGCGACGAAGGCCGCGGTGCTCAAACCGGCGGGCGTGACCGTCGCCCAGTACGCGGCGCTGCTCCACCTCAGCGAGAACCCCGGCATCTCGGCCGCCGCGCTGGCCCGCCTCTGTCTGGTCACGCCGCCGACCATGAACACGGTCCTGAACAACCTCCAGGACCGCGGCCTGATCGAGCGCACCCCGCACGCCTGGCACAAGAACGTCCTGGAGACCCGGCTCACCGACGAGGGCACGGCCGCGCTCGCCGACGCCGACGCCCGCGCCGTACGGGTCGAGCGCGCCCTGGCCGCCGAGTTCACCGCCGAGGAGCGCGAGACGCTCGCCGCCCTGCTCGGCCGGTGCGTCACGCTGCTGGAGCGGGAACGCCCCTAGCCCGGGTTCCCACAGAGGGCTTCCCGCACGGGGATGCCCGCACAGGGATTCCCGCACAGAGGTTCCCGCGGAGGTCAGTCCTGGGCCATCCCCGTCTTCAAGCCCGCGCCGCACAGCGGCACCACGGCCTCCCGCTGTCCGAGGGCGCCCTTACGGACCGCCGCCCAGCAGGCCACCCCGGTGGACTCCACATACAGCCCGCGTCCGGCCAGATCCGTCTGCGCGTGCCGGATCTGGTCCTCCGTCACCGTCAGGAACGCGCCCCCGGAGGCGCGTACCGCGCGCAGGATCTGGCGGGCCCGGGGCGGGTTCGGGATCGCGATGCCCTCGGCGAACGTGGGCGCCGTGGGGGTGACGCCGACGAGTTCGTCGGCGCCCTCGGACCAGGCGTGGGCCAGCGGGGCGACCGCGGCGGACTGGACGGCGTAGAGGGCGGGCCTGCGGTCGATCAGCCCGGCCGCGTGCAGTTCGGCCACCGCGAGGGCGGCGCCGAGGAGCAGCGTGCCGTTGCCGACCGGCACCACGACGACGTCCGGCAGACGTCCGCCGAGGTCCTCCCAGAGTTCGTGGACGTACGTCTTCGTGCCGTGCAGGAAGTACGGGTTGAAGACGTGCGAGGCGTAGAAGACCCCCTCCTCGTCGGCCGCCTCGCGGGCCGCGGTCGCCGTCGCCTCGCGGCCGCCCTCGACCACCCGCAGCCGCGCCCCGTGCGCCTCGATCTGTTCCAGCTTCTTCGCGGAGGTGCCCTCGGGTACGTACACCGTGCAGGGCAGTCCCGCCCGCGCGCAGTACGCCGCGATCGCCGTGCCCGCGTTGCCGCTGCTGTCCGCGAGCACCTGCCGGGGGCGGAGCCGCAGTGCCAGCTCGGCCAGCAGCACGGCTCCGCGGTCCTTGAACGACAGTGTCGGCATCAGGAAGTCGAGCTTCGCGGAGACGCCCTCGCGGAGGGTGACCAGCGGGGTGCGGCCCTCGCCGAGGCTGACCGTGGGCGCGGCCAGCGGCAGGCACTCCGCGTACCGCCACAGCGAGTTCACCCGCCCGGCGAGGGAGGTGAGCGGAGCCGGGGTCGGCGCGAAGTCGAGATCGAGCGGGCCGCGGCAGACCGGGCAGCACCAGGCGAGCGAGCCGGCCGGGACACGGGTGCCGTCCGTCGGGCAGAAGCAGTCCGGCAGTGGAGTCATAGGCGCAGGTTAGACGCGAGGCCAGGTGACGGAGCGTCACTGTCGTGCGGTGGCAGGCGTGTTACGGCGGTGACGTCCAGGCGGCGGCCACCCTTTCCGCCTGCCACCCCGGCGCCCTCCACGGCCCCGCCACGCACCAGCGCCCGCCATCCCGGCCCTGACCGGGCTCCGCCTGACGCACCGGCGCCCGCTGGCCCGGCACCGACCGCATCCGCCTGACGCACCGGAGTTCACCGGTCTCGCCCCTGACCGGCGTCCGCCTGACGCACCGGCGCCCGCCCTCCCGGCGCTCAAGAGCGCCCGCCTCGCCCGTCGGTGGCCCGCCGCCGGGTGGTCCGTCCGGTGCCCCGACAGCCCGGGGGCGACCTCCGTTACGCCCCAGGTCGTGCCGCGCTTACGATGCGCGCAGCCGTCCGGCAGTCGTACGCAGGTTCCACCGCGCGTGGATGAGGAGCAAGGGAACTCGTGGCCATACCCCCGCCGCCCGGGTCGCAGCAACCAGAGGGGCAGTACCCGCCGCCGGGGACGCCACCGGGTCAGGGGACGCCGGGCGCCTTCCCGCCTCCGTATCCGCGTGTTCCGGATCCCCGAGGCCCCTACCGGGAAGGCCCGCACCAGCAGTCCCCTTACGGGCCCCCGTACCAACCCTGGGGTCAGGGCTACTCCCCGTACAACCGGCCGGTGCCCGTCAACGGGCTCGCGATCGCGGCGCTGGTGCTCGGCATCCTCTGCTTCGTGCCCGCCGTCGGGCTGGTGCTCGGGATCGTGGCGCTCGTCCAGATCAAGAAGCGCGGGGAGCGCGGCAAGGGGATGGCGGTGGGCGGCATGGTGATGTCGTCGATCGGGATCGGGCTGCTCGCGCTCGTCGTCGCCACGAGTGGCGCGCGCGATTTCTGGGACGGCTTCCGGGAGGCGGCGAACGACTCGGGAGGCGCCGCGTTCTCGCTGGAGGTGGGCGAGTGCTTCGACACGCGCAGCGGCTCGCTGGGGGGCTTGGTGTTCGACGTCGACAAGGTGCCGTGCGCGGGCGAGCACGACGCCGCGGTGTTCGCGGACCTCGCGGTGGACGACGGCGACTACCCGGGAGACAGCGCGGTCGTCGACGCCGCCGACCAGCGATGCGACCAGCGTCAGCGCGGGTACGCGATGGACTCCTGGGCCGTCCCGGACGACGTCGCCGTGTACTACTTCACGCCGACGTCGCAGAGCTGGCGCCGTGGCGACCGCGAGATCAGCTGTCTGTTCGGGAACACCGACGAGAAGGGCAGCCTGACGGGCTCCCTGCGCAAGGACCAGCTGACGCTGGACCCCGACCAGTACTCCTATCTGAGCTCGGCGCGAGCCATCGACGACGTGATGGACGGCGCACCCGAGGCGGAGTCCGTCGGGGACGATCTGCCCGGCTACAAGAAGTGGGCGGCCAGTGTCTCGGACACGGTGGCGGGGGAGGCGGACGGGCTGCCCGCCCACCGGTTCGGGCCGGCCGCGCGTGGACGGGTCGCCGCCCTGGCCAAGGACATGGCCCGCTCGGCGAAGGAGTGGGCGAAGGCCGCGGACGCGCCGGACGTGGGCACCTTCTCCACCCACTACGAGAAGGCCCTGAAGCTCATCGACCCCAGGAAGACGGTCACCACCCGCAAAGCTCTGGGGCTCGCCACCACCCCACCGGACTACGACGAGGGCGACGCCAGTGGTGGCGATGGTGAAGGCGGCGCAGGAATCGATGTGTGACAGCGGCCATAGCGGGGAGAAAGTGCCTGCGTAAAGCCCTCAGGGCGCTTACGTCATCACATCGAGTGATTCTCTGGCCTTTGCTTGCATGGCACAACCCACG
This sequence comes from Streptomyces sp. NPDC060027, assembly GCF_042737005.1. Lineage (NCBI taxonomy): Bacteria > Bacillati > Actinomycetota > Actinomycetes > Kitasatosporales > Streptomycetaceae > Streptomyces > Streptomyces sp. NPDC060027. The sequence continues at coordinate 25,603 of NZ_JBHWVI010000065.1, read as the reverse complement.
GTTGCCACGCTGTTGCTGTCTGTACAACCTGATGGGAGCGGCCAAGTGACTTTCGGTGAGCAGCCGGCGTACTTGCGTGTCGCGGGTGATCTCCGCAAGAAGATCGTCGACGGCTCGCTGCCACCGCACACCCGCCTCCCCTCGCAGGCCAGAATTCGCGAGGAGTACGGGGTCTCCGACACGGTCGCCCTGGAGGCGCGGAAGGTGCTGATGGCCGAGGGCCTGGTCGAGGGCCGCTCCGGTTCGGGCACCTATGTGCGGGAGAGGCCGGTGCCGCGCCGCGTGGCCCGCTCCGGATACCGGCCGGACAGCGGCGCCACCCCCTTCCGGCAGGAGCAGGCCGACCTCGCCGTGCGCGGTACCTGGGAGTCCCACAGCCGGCAGGTCGAGGCGAGCGGCGCGATCGCCGAGCGGCTGGCCATCCAGCCGGGCGACCGCGTGATGTGCACGAACTACGTCTTCCGGGACGGCGGCGAGGCGATGATGCTCTCCACGTCCTGGGAGCCGCTCGCCGTCACCGGGCGCACGCCGGTGATGCTCCCCGAGGAGGGCCCGCTCGGCGGCATGGGTGTCGTGGAGCGCATGGCGGCCATCGACGTGATCGTGGACAACGTCACCGAGGAGGTCGGCGCGCGCCCCGGCCTCGCCGAGGAACTCCTCGCGCTGGGCGGCGTGCCCGGGCACGTGGTCGTCGTCATCCAGCGGACCTTCTACGCCTCGGGCCGTCCGGTGGAGACGGCGGACGTGGTGGTCCCCGCGGACCGGTACCGGATCGCCTACCACCTGCCGGTGAAGTGACCGCACGTCACCTTCGGGGGGCGTAGGCCGGGCTCCGGGCGGGCGCCCTGACCGGCGCGGCGCTCCCGGGTCGGACCGCCGGCCGTCTGTCCGGTGCCCCTGCGGTCCGACCCGGTGACCTGTTCTGCGCGCCTGTCGTGGTCCGGGCCGAGGGGCACTGTTCGGGCCGGGGGTGCGGTCCGGGCCAGGGGCACTCGCCCGGACCCAGGGGCACGGTCCGGGCGTTGAGGCGCGGCACGGGGGTCCGTGCCTCAACGGGACCGCCCGGATGCCCGGTTGGAAACTGGCCTTTCTCAAGTGGCGGGCCGGGGAACGACTTCGCCCTGTTCGAGAGCGCGCGGGGAGTGGTGGGCGGCGTGTTCGACGGCGTGCGCCCCCCGGCCCGGCGTCGCCTACTGGCCGGTTGCGTACCTCTTTGTGAAAAGCCGTATTCGCTGCGTGAAGGTTAGGCGTAGGCTCGGGCATATGCGTATTGCGGTTTCGTTGGCGTGCGGGGTTCGGCGGGGGCCCGGGGCGGGAAGTGGAGGGGCTGGATGAACGATGGCACGATCACTCTTCCCTGGCTCGTCATACGACAGGACGACAACGGCAATCGCTATCGCGTGGGCAGGTACGCGACCCGCGCCGAGGCTCAGAAGATCGCCGACAGCCTCGACGGCCGCGGGCACAAACAGCTCTACTGGGTCGAGCGGATCGGGCAGAACGGAACCCGTTGATCCGCCCCGCCCGGGACCCCGCCCCGCTCCCGTAGGCTCCGGCGCATGACGGAACGGATCGTGGTGGTCGGAGCCGCCCTGGTGCACGGTGGGCGCCTGCTCGCCGCCCGCCGCAGCGCGCCCCCCGACCTCGCGGGGCGCTGGGAACTGCCGGGCGGCAAGGTCGAGCCGGGCGAGACCCCCGAGCGCGCCCTGGTGCGCGAGCTGCGCGAAGAGCTCGGTGTCGAGGCGGAAGTGCTGGAGCGCGTCCCCGGCGAGTGGCCCCTGAAGCCGGGATACGTCCTGGTGGTGTGGGCCGCCCGGCTGCTGCCCGGCTCGGCCGGACCCAGGCCGCTGGAGGATCACGACGAACTGCGCTGGCTGGCCCCCGGAGAGATCTGGGACGTGGACTGGCTGGACCAGGACGTGGGGGCGGTCAAGGGCGCACTGCCGTGGCTCGACCCGGGCGCGTGACGAGCCGGGTGGGAAGTTCGTACGCCGTTCGCGCCACAGTGTGCCCCCGGGCGCGGTAAAGCATCACGGATATCGGGTATGTGCCCATTAATCCCACGAAACCGGACATGGGTGGGTTCCTGGTCTGGGAAGTGATCGGCTTGATCGACACCGAAGGCGACTGCGCCGAGTGGACTTTTCCCGCGGAGCCGGGTGCCGTCCGCACCGCCCGCGCCGTCGTCCGGGGGCAGCTGCACGCATGGGAACTCGACTCCCTCGGCGACATCGCCGCACTGCTGGTCAGTGAACTGGTGACGAACTCGCTGCGGCACGCGACGGGCCCGATCGGCGTCCGTCTCGTACGTCCCGAGGACGTGCCGGGCGCGCTCCGCGTCGAGGTCTCCGACCCGCTGCCCGACCCGCCCCGAGAACGGGCCGCCGACGCGTCGGACGAGAGCGGCCGCGGACTCCAGCTCCTGGCCGGCTCGTGCAGGCGCTGGGGCACCCGGCCCGGAGACACCGGCAAGACCGTCTGGTTCGAACTGGCTGTTCCGGGCTGAGACGCGCAGGGTTCGGATGCCCGTGCGACACCTGGCCGGATCGGGTCGTCGACGGGTGTCGGATTCTTTGATTCGACCGGGCGCCACCTGGTTAGAAGACTGGGAGTATGTCGCGGCCGGTCCAAAAACCATCGGGACCGTGCTGTGATCGTGAACACCGTGTCGTGCGGCGCCGTAGTGCTGGATACTGCGGGCAGCCGCCCCCGGTGACCGGTGCCGGACGCGGTGAGCTGGAGGGGACGGTTCGCGTGAGCGAGATACCAGCGAAGGCCACGGAGTCCGAGGACCCGTCGGACGGCGCGAGGGCTGATGCGGCGGGCGATGTCGCGCGCACGGTTCCCGGCGAGGACGCGGGCGACGCCACGGGCGAGGAGGCGGGCGGCACCGCGGCAGGCCCGGTGGGTGACGTGGCCGGCGAGGTGCCGACCGACGCGATGTGGCAGAGCAGCCCACCCGGTTCGATCTACGACTACATCAAGGTCGCCTCCTTCTCCATCGGCGCCGACGGACTGGTGGACCAGTGGAGTCTGCGGGCCGAGCAGATCTTCGGCATCTCCGCGGAGCGTGCCGTCGGCATGGACCCCATCGAGGCGTTCGTCACCGCCGACCGACGCGAGTCCGGTCAGCGGAAGATGGCGGAGATCCTGGACGGCCGCGAGTGGACCGGTCTGGTGCCCTTCCGGACGCCCGCCTCCGAAGAGGCAGGTGAGAGCGCCGACGAGGTCACCGAGGGCCTCGCCGAGGTCTATGTGATGCCCACCGTGACCGAGGACGGTGAGCGGGCCGCCGTATGCGTCGTCGTGGACGTCCGCACCCTGCGCAGCATGGAGACGGACCTCGCCGCCTCGCAGGCTATTTTCGGTCAATCTCCGTTCGGTTTCCTGCTGATCGACACGGACCTTCGGGTCCGGCGCGCCAACCAGCGGTTCGCCTCGATCTTCGGCGGCAGCGTCGACGACCACTGCGGCAAGGGCGTCCACGACTACCTCCCGCGCACGGAGGCCGAGCGCGTGACGGCGATCCTGCGCCGGGTCCTGGAGACCGGTGACTCGATCACGGACATGCACGTCACCGGATATGCGCCGGGTTCCGAGGAGCGCCGGCACTGGTCCATCAATCTCTACCGGGTGCACGGCGGAAGCGGCCGCCCCATCGGTATCGCCTGGCTCGGAACCGACATCACCGCCCGCCGTGCCGCCGCCCGCGAAGCGGCCGCCGCACGACGAAATCTCGCCCTTCTGAACGAGGCGGGCGCCCGCATAGGCAACTCCCTCGACCTGGAGACCACCGCACGCGAACTCCTCGACGTCGTGGTCCCCGGCTTCTGCGACCTCGCGACGGTCGACCTGTACCAGGGTCTGCTGGCCGGCGACGAGACCCCGCCGGGCCTCGCGGACGGCAGTGCCGAACTCCGTCGGGTCGCCTTCGCCAGCGCCGTCTCCGACGCGCCGTTCGTCGGCGGTCCGGCGCCCGTCGCCGTCGGCGCCGTCCACCACTACCCGTTCAACTCGCCCTGCGCGGACGCCCTGCGCACCGCCCGGCCGCAACACATCCCCGCCGAAGAGGGCGGCCTCATCCAGTCCACGCTCGCGGTCCCGATGGTCGCCCACGACACGGTGGTGGGCCTCGCCCAGTTCTCCCGTACGAAGGGCAGCGAGCCGTTCGGGGAACGCGACCGCGCCCTGGCGGTGGAGCTGGCCGCCCGCGCGGCCGTCTGTATCGACAACGCGCGCCTGTACCGCCGCGAGCACGAACGCGCCCTGATACTGCAACGGTCCCTGCTGCCCCCGGGTGACCCCGAGGCCTCCGGCCTCGACATCGCGTGCCGCTATCTGCCGGGCAACGCGGCGACGGAGGTCGGCGGCGACTGGTTCGACGTCATCGAACTCCCCGGCCACCGCACGGCCCTCGTGGTGGGCGACGTGATGGGCCGCGGGCTGCGCGCCGCGGTGGCGATGGGTGAACTCCGCACCGCTGTACGCACCTTGGCCCTGCTCGATCTCGAACCCGCCGAAGTCCTCTCGGCACTGGACGAGATCGCGCGCGGACTCGGCACCCCCGGAGGGGTCCAGCAGGCCACCCGTACGGCCCGCCAGCCCCGCGACGCCGACCTCTCCGAGGTGTACCTCGCGACCTGCGTGTACGCCGTCTACGACTCCGTGACCCGCCGGTGCACCTTCGCCAACGCGGGCCATCTGCCCCCCGTCCTGGTCGAGCCCGGCGAGAGCGCGCTGATGCTCGACGTGCCGCCCGGGATGCCGCTCGGGGTGGGCGGCGAGCCCTTCGAGGAGGTGGAGGTCGAACTACCCGAAGGTGCGCTGTTGGCGCTCTACACGGATGGACTGGTCGAATCGCGCGACCACCCCCTCGACGAGGGACTGCAAGCGTTCGTCGGCGCCCTCACCGACCCCTCCAGTCCGCTGGAGGACGTCTGCGACCACGTCCTGAACACCCTCGACACCCACCACGGCGAGGACGACATCGCCCTGCTCATGGCACGCGTCCAGGGGCTGCCCGCCGACTCCGTCGGCGACTGGACCCTGCCGCGCGAGCCGCGCAGCGTGGGGCGGGCCCGCGAGTACGCGCGCACCCAGCTCGTCGCCTGGGACCTGGAGCCGCTCGTCGACACGACGGAACTGCTGGTCAGTGAACTGGTGACCAACGCCCTGCGGTACGGCGAGGGCGAGATCAGACTGCGGCTGCTCCTCGACCGCACCCTCGTCTGCGAGGTCTGGGACGCCGGCCTCGTCCAGCCTCGCCGCCGCCGCGCCCGCGACACCGACGAGGGCGGGCGGGGCCTGCAGCTCGTCGGCCTCCTCTCCGCCGGGTGGGGCTCCCGCCGGACCCCGCGCGGGAAGACCGTGTGGTTCGAACTCCCGCTGCCGGACGGGGAGACGGGGCTCGCCGACCCGGCGGAGGCGTTGCTGAGCCTGTTCTGAGGGCGACCGCGCGGGGCGGGCGGCCGGCCGGAGAAGGAAGGCCGGTCGGCAGCGTCAGGTGAACGACGCCGCCCGGCGCCCCCGGGTGTGCGGGCCGCCGTAGCTCACCGGGCCCTCACCGTCGCCCAAGAGGATCCCGCCGAGCACCGCGCCGCCCGCTCCCGCGCCCCCGCGCCCGCCCGCGGGGTTGCCGTACGCCCGTACGTCCCGCTCGGCGAGCCGCCGCGCCTCCCGGGCGAGCTCGTCGGCCCGCCACACCCCGGAGAGAGCGGTGGCCCCCGGCCCGAGCAGGCGTTCCGCCTCGGCCAGCCGTGTGCGGGCCTCGCCGCCGACGGCACCGCGGTGCGTGCCGATGAAGTCCGCCGCTCCGGCGAGCGCGCAGCGGGCGGGGAGAAGCGCGTGGGCGCGCCCGCCGGGAACGTCGCCGCCCCCGCCCTCGGGGAGGGCGGCACCCGCCTCCACCACCCGGCGCAGCACGTCCAGCGGATCGTACGGCCCGGCGGCCATCGCGTGACGCGCCCCGGAGAGCAGCGCCTCGGTACGCCCGAACCGCCCGACGAGCTCCCCGGAATCGGGGCCGGATCGGGAACCGGCAGCGGCTCCGACAGGGTCGGCGGCGCCTTCGTGCGATCCGGATCGGGCTCCGGCATGGGTTCCGGCTCCGGCTTCGGTTCCGGTTCCGGTTCCGGCTCCGGTGTCGGTGTCGGTGTCGGTGTCGGTGTGAGTGTCGGCCCCGGAGTCAGGTCCGGCATCGGGAACGGCAGGGTCAGGGAAGCGGTCGGCGTCCGGGCGGTGTCCGTCCGTGTCACCGGTTCCCCCGGTCGGCGGGCGCCCACGTGCCGTATCCAGGACGGCCTCCACCGCCGCCAGGGCTACGGGCAACGCCGTTGCCGCGGAGGCCAGTTCGGCCGCCAGCCGGTGCACGCCGTTCACCAGGGCGGTGGCCTGCTCCACCGCTCCCTCCGCCGCCCGCAGATGGGCGGCCGCTTTCGCGCTGTCGCCCCTGTCGGCGTACTGCCGCGCCTGGTTGAGATGGAGGGTGGTGAACGCGAGCCGGTCCTTGGCCTGTTCGACGTCGCCGGCGACCGGGAGCGACGCGGCGGGAGCGTACCGCTCATGGAGATCGGCGAGGGTGACCTCGGCGGCCGGGGTGCGCGCGGCGAGTTCGCGGAAGCGGGTCCCGGCGGACTCCAGGGCGGCCGCCGCGTTCCGTTCGAGTGCCCGGAGCTGGTCGAAGCCCGGCGCCGCCGCGTCCAGCCGCCGCCCGGCGTCCCGGCACCGGGCGACGATCTCCTCCAGGGCGCCCCTGCCGTCGCCCTCGCCCTCGCCTGACTCGTCGAAGTGTTGGCGCAGCCGGAAGGCCGCGGCGAGTTCGGCTTCCGCGTACGTCAGCGCGTACGCGTACGGTTCGACCGCGTCGGCCGCCGAGCGGGCCGCGGCGAGGCGGAGCTCCTCGGCGCCGGTGCGGACGCAGTCGTCGATGTCGACGAGCAACTTCCGCGCCTGTCGGTCGAGTTCGTGGAGGGGGATCAGCCCGGGGTCGTCGCCGCCGGGTGTCGTGCGCGTCATGGCCCGCCGTCTGCGGCGCGTGTAGGCGTACGCCGCCAGCGCGCCCGCGGCGCCGACCGCGACCAGGGGCGGTACGAGATCGCCGGTCGTCGTTCCGTCGTCCGTGGCGGCGTCATCCGTGGCGGCGTCATCCGTGGCGGCGTTGTCCGGGGCGGCGACGTCCGGGGCGGTCACGTCCGCGCTCCGCGCCACGGTGGCCGCATCGTCGGCTCCCGCCCATGCCAGCGGCAGCACCAGCCACCCCACCGCGACCAGCCCCCCGAGCACGGCGTGCGCGACCCGCACGGCTATGTGCGACGGGGCCCGGCGCGACCGGCTTCGACTCAGGGACGACGTCACATTTGGGAGCGTATGGCCGCTCGGGCGCCCCCGCGACCGGGATACGGGGAGGCGCGGGCGCCTAAGGTACGGGAGATACGGGGGTATACGGGAGGGGCGCGGGGGATGGACACGGGACGCCAGGACGAGTCGACGAATCCGACGGAGACGGCACCGGACACACGGCACGCGAACACACCACCCGACCCGCCCACCGCCGAGGACCAGCCGACGCCCACCGCCGAAGAGGCGCTGGCAGCCACCACCGAAGGACAGCGGGGCGCCACCGCCGACGGAATGCCGACGGCCGCCGGCGAAGACAAGTCCGCCACGGTCGGTGGAGTGCGGTCCACCGCGTCCGAAGGGGGCGAGCCCATATCCGCTCCCGTTCCCGCCCCCGTGCGGGGATCGGACTCCGCTGTCCGTGCCGGTCTGCGCCGTCTCGCGCGGGGCTGGCGGCACCCGCGACTGCGGCTGCCGAAGCGGCTTGCCCTCGGGCTGGTGCTCGTCCTGCTGCTCCCCACCCTCGCCGCGGGAATCGCCCTCCGGGTGAACTACGCGGGCGACCCGGCGCCCGGGACGCAGACCCGGAACCGGGACGCGCTCTGGCTCGGGCACGCCTGGGTGGACGGCCGGAAGGGCGAGGCGGACATCGACGCGCTGGCGGCGCGCCTGCGGGGGAGCGGCATCCGGGATCTGTACGTGCACGCCGGGCCGCTGGAGCACGACGGCTCGCTGCCGGCGACGGCGTATCCGTCCGCCCGCTGGTTGGTCCGGGCGGTGCACCGCCGCCTGGACGGCGTACGGGTCCAGGCCTGGCTGGGCGACAAGCTGGCCAGCGAGGGGCCGGACGGGCTGCGGCTGGAGCGGGCCGGGACGCGCGACGCCGTCGTGCGGTCGGCCGGGCAGGTCCTCGACGCCGGATTCGACGGCGTCCACTTCGACCTGGAGCCCCTCCACTCGGGCGACGCCCACTACCTCTCGCTCCTCGACGACCTGCACGGCCTCACCCGTGCCCGGCACGTCCCGCTCTCCGTCGCCTCCCACCAGATCGACCCGCTCCCGGCCCTCCACTCGGCCGCCGGAACCCTCACCGGCCACCCCAAGTGGTGGTCCCAGTCGTACTTCGGGCAGGTGGCCCGCCGGGTCGACCAGATCGCCGTCATGTCGTACGACACCGGCATGCCGCTCCAGAGCCTGTACGGCGGCTACGTCGCCCAGCAGACCTCCCTCGCCCTGGAGGTCACCCCCGAGTCGACCGACCTGCTGATGGGCCTGCCGTTCTTCCACGACGACGGCGTCGGCCACCACGCGTACGCCGAGACGGTCGAGGCCGCCGTCCGCGGAACCCGCCTCGGCCTCTCCCGGACGGACCGCACCCGCGAGCGCTTCGGTGTGGCCCTGTACGTGGACTTCGCCGCCACGGAGACCGACTGGACGGCGTACCGCGAAGGATGGGTTCGCGAGGGATGACCGCGACGGCCCCGCGTGCCATGATCAGGAAGCGCGCTGTCGCCGGTGCGCCAGGGGGAACGAGGGGTCGATGCACTGGTATCTCGTGGGGTTCGCCGCGCTGATCGTCACCGCACAGGCCGGACTCGGGATCGCGGCCATCACGCTGGACCGGGTGCCGCCGTGGCTCCGCCGCCGGGTCCTGCGGCCGAAGCTGTGGGGAGGGGGCGCGCTGGCCGGGGCCGTGGGCATGTCCCTGTTCCTGTTCCTGGGACCGTTCCACGGGCCCGACGCCGACCTGACTCCCTACGCCATGGGCGGGATCGCCCTGTTCGTCGCGAGCCTGGTGTTCCAGACGCTGGGGCAGCGCCCGGGCCGCGAGACCGTCCCGCCGGACACCCGACTGCGCTGACAGGCGGGCAGGACCCGCTGTGGCGGCCGGACGCGTCGTGGCGGACAGGACGCGTGGCCGACGGCCGGACGCGCCGTGACGGCCGACGCCTGACCGACGGCAGGACGAGTGACGACGGCCGGACGCGTGACGACAGGGGACGGCGCTTGGCCCTCGCCTACGTCCGCCGCCTGCCGATCTTCGAGCCCAGCCACACGACCGGGTCGTACTTGCGGTCGACGGCCCGTTCCTTCAAGGGGATCAGCGCGTTGTCCGTGATCTTGATGCCCTCGGGGCAGACCTCCGTGCAGCACTTGGTGATGTTGCAGTAGCCGAGGCCGTGTTCGTCCTGTGCCGTGCGTTTGCGGTCGAGGCCGGAGTCCTCCGCCGCGTCCAGCGGGTGCATGTCCAGCTCCGCCACCCGCATCAGGAAGCGCGGTCCGGCGAACGCCGGCTTGTTCTCCTCGTGGTCACGGACGACATGGCAGGTGTCCTGGCACAGGAAGCACTCGATGCACTTGCGGAACTCCTGCGACCGGTCGACGTCCTCCTGCATCATCCGGTACTCGCCGGGCCCGACACCGGCGGGCGGCACGAAGGCGGGGACCTCCCGCGCCTTGTCGTAGTTGAAGCCGACGTCGGTCACCAGATCCCGTACGACCGGGAACGCGCGCAGCGGTGTGACGGTGATCGTCTCCTCGCGGGTGAACACCGACATCCGCGTCATGCACATCAGCCGCGGCCGGCCGTTGACCTCGGCCGAGCACGAACCGCACTTGCCCGCCTTGCAGTTCCAGCGCACCGCCAGGTCGGGGGCCTGGGTCGCCTGGAGCCGGTGGATGATGTCCAGCACCACCTCGCCGTCGTTGACCTCGACCTCGAAGTCCAGCAGGCCGCCGCCCTTCACATCCCCGCGCCACACCTTGAAGCGGGCCTCGTAGCTGCTCACGCGTACCGAGCCTCCTCGTACCGCTCCTGCTCGTACCACTCCATGCGGCTGCTCACTCGTACAGCTCCTCTTCGGCGAGGTACTTGACCAGCTCCTCCTTCTCGAAGAGGGCGAGCAGGTCGGGGCGGACGGGCTGGGTGGTCTCGTTCACCAGGTCGATCTGTCCGGCCACCGGGTCGGTGGCCGCCAAACCGCCCGTGGGGTCGGTCAGTTGGCACAGGAGGTTGATCCGCCGCCAGGAGCGCTCCATCGCCGGGTGGTCCTCGCGGGTGTGCCCGCCGCGCGACTCCGTGCGCTCCAGCGCCGCCCGTGCCACGCACTCGCTGACCAGGAGCATGTTCCGCAGGTCCAGGGAGAGGTGCCAGCCCGGGTTGAACTGACGGTGTCCCTCCACGCCGGCCCGGCGCGCCCGTACTCGCAGCTCGGCGAGTTTCTCCAGGGCCTGTTCCACCTCCGCCTCGCGGCGGATGATGCCGACCAGGTCGTTCATGGTCTGCTGGAGTTCCTGGTGCAGGGTGTACGGGTTCTCCGGCGGGCGCGCACCGGGTGCCCGCGCGCCGTCGGCCGAAGCGGCGGGGGCGGATTCCGGGCCCTCGGCGGAGAAGGGCCGCAGCGCCTCCGCGGCGGCCGCGTCGATCTGGGTGTCGTCCAGGGGCGGGCGGGCGCCGTCCCCGGTGAGTCCGGCCGAGTACTCCGCCGCGTGCCACCCGGCCCGCCGCCCGAACACCAGCAGGTCGGAGAGCGAGTTGCCGCCCAGCCGGTTGGAGCCGTGCATGCCGCCCGCGACCTCGCCGGCCGCGAACAGCCCGGGTACGCCGCGAGCCGCCGCCGTGTCCGAGTCGACCGCGATGCCGCCCATCACGTAGTGGCAGGTGGGCCCGACCTCCATGGCCTCCGCCGTGATGTCGACGTCGGCCAGCTCCTTGAACTGGTGGTACATGGAGGGAAGTCGGCGCTTGATCACCTCAGCGGGCATCCGGGTCGAGACGTCGAGGAAGACGCCGCCGTGGGGCGATCCGCGGCCCGCCTTCACCTCGGAGTTGATCGCCCGCGCGACCTCGTCACGGGGGAGCAGCTCCGGAGGGCGCCGGTTGTGGTCCGGGTCCTCGTACCAGCGGTCGCCCTCCTCCTCCGACTGCGCGTACTTCTCCTTGAAGACGTCGGGGATGTAGTCGAACATGAACCGCTTGCCGTCCGAGTTCCGGAGGACTCCGCCGTCGCCGCGCACCGACTCGGTGACGAGGATGCCCTTGACCGACGGCGGCCAGACCATGCCCGTCGGATGGAACTGCACGAACTCCATGTTGAGCAGCGGCGCTCCGGCGAGCAGCGCGAGCGCGTGCCCGTCGCCGGTGTACTCCCACGAGTTGGACGTCACCTTGAAGGACTTGCCGATGCCGCCGGTGGCGATCACGACGGAGGGCGCTTCGAGGACGAAGAAGCGGCCGGACTCGCGTTCGTAGCAGAAGGCCCCGGAGACGCGCTGCCCGTCCTTCAACACCCGTGTGACGGTGCACTCTTGATAGACCTTCAGGCGGGACTCGTAGTCGCCGGTCTCCTTCTTGTCCTCCTGCTGGAGGGACACGATCTTCTGCTGGAGCGTGCGGATCAGTTCGAGTCCGGTGCGGTCGCCGACATGGGCGAGGCGCGGATACTCGTGGCCGCCGAAGTTCCGCTGGGAGATCCGCCCGTCCTTCGTGCGGTCGAAGAGCGCGCCCCAGGTCTCCAGCTCCCAGACGCGGTCCGGGGCTTCCCGGGCGTGCAGCTCGGCCATCCGCCACTGGTTGAGGAACTTGCCGCCGCGCATGGTGTCGCGGAAGTGGACCTGCCAGTTGTCGCCGGAGTTCACATTGCCCATGGCGGCCGCGATGCCGCCCTCGGCCATCACCGTGTGGGCCTTGCCGAACAGCGACTTGCAGATCACCGCCGTACGGGCACCGCGCTCGCGTGCCTCGATGGCGGCACGCAGTCCGGCGCCACCGGCACCGACCACGACGACGTCCCACTCCTGTCGGTCGACCACGGACATCAGGGGGCTCCACCCAATCTAGAAGAAGCGCGGATCGTCGAAGGCGCCGGACGCGACCAGGTACACATAGAAGTCGGCGAGCGCCACGCTCACCAACGACGCCCAGGCGAGCAGCATGTGACGGGCGTTCAGCTTTCCGACCCACTGCCACATCCGGTAGCGCACGGGATGCTTGGAGAAGTGCTTGAGCTTCCCGCCCACGATGTGCCGACAGGAGTGACAGGAGAGGGTGTACGCCCAGATCAGCGTGATGTTGACCAGGAACACCAGGGTGCCGAGGCCCATGTGGCCCCACGCGTAGTGCTCGTCGCGGAAGGAGAGCACGGTGTCGTACGTCAGGATGCCGGCGACGACGAGGGCCGCGTAGAAGAAGTACCGGTGGATGTTCTGCAGGATCAGCGGGAAGCGGGTCTCGCCGGTGTACTTCTTGTGCGGCTCGGCGACCGCGCAGGCCGGCGGGCTCGCCCAGAAGCCCCGGTAGTAGGCCTTGCGGTAGTAGTAACAGGTCAGCCGGAAACCGAGCGGGAAGATCAGGATGATGATCGCGGGGGAGATGCCCCACCAGCTCCCGAACAGATCCGTGTTCGGTCCGGCGCGCATGGTTTCGCACCGCTCCGCCAGACAGGGCGAGTAGAACGGCGAGACGTACGGCGCCGCGTAGTAGTGCGTGTCCGAGAAGGCCCGCCAGGTCGAGTACACGACGAAGGCCAGCAACCCGGCCGCGGTGGCGGCGGGCGCCAGCCACCAGCGGTCGGTCCGCAGATGCGGGGCGGCGATCGCGGCGCGCGTACCGGTTCGTACACCGCCGCTGTTCAGATGGGGTTCCGTACCAGTGGCCAACTTCGCACTCCGGTCGGGTTCGGGGGCGCGCCGGTGTCGAGGGCGCTCAGTGGGAGGGACCGTGGTGCGCGCCGAGACCCTCGTCGTCGGAATCGGTCCACAGGGAGCTGTCGTACGGGATGTCGGAGATGGGCACCAGATCGGGCCGCCGGCCGGACGCGGGTCCAGCAGGTCCGGACGCTGCCGGGAGCCGGGAGGAGCCCGCGGTGGCCTCGCGCAGCAGCGCGACGCTCTCGCGCAGGTGGTCGGCGTCGGCGCGCACGCGGCGCATCTCCAGACCGGCGCCCATGTGCTGTTCCAGGCGCCGCACCGACCGCTGCAGATCGTCGAGGCAGCGCTGGACTGACGTCAGATCGTCGTGCACGGACATGACTTGCCCTCACTTCCGCGGGCCCTGCGGCCCCAGGCGGCAACGTTCATGCGCCTGCGAGTGTTGCGCGTCACACGTACCCGTGTGAAGGCGTGTGCACGGATTGAGGGCTCGCACGCTCCAGAACGCGCCTCGCGCGCCGTCCGTTCTCCCGGCGCGCCTGCCGCCTTCTCCGCGCGCCGTCCGTTCTCTCCGTGCGCCTGGAGCGGCGCGGGGAGAGCGCGCGCCAGGTCCTCACGTGGCCGCAGGCGCGGCGCGACGGGCGCGCCCCAGGCGCGGCAAGGGGCCCGGGACGGGCCGGGCCCCCCGGGGAGAGGCCCCGGATTGCGCCGCACGGGTGGGGTTCCGGATGTCCGTCGACGTGTCGCCGCTTCCGTCCGGCCGGGCTCCCCTTCAGTGGGGCCATACATTCAGATCAGCTCCATATACGGCCAAACGTGATCGGCAGCAGACCTGCCCACGCAGCGGAGCGTCCCCCGGAGGTTGCAGTGATGTCCCACGACGGCGTCGGACTGCGCGCGGTGATGCGCTCGGCCGCATTCCTCACCGCGGGCGTGCTCGCGGTACCCGCCCTGGCCGCGTGCAGCGCGGAGGACGAGGCGGACAGGCCCGCGGCCGCGCAGGACATCGCGCCCGCGTCCCGTGACCAGATCGCCGACGGCGGCACCCTGCGCTGGGCCGTGGACGCCGTACCGGAGACGCTGAACGCGTTCCAGGCGGACGCCGACGCCGCGACCTCCCGTGTGGCCGGCGCCGTACTGCCGTCGATGTACCGGCTCGACGCGAACGGGCGGCCGCAGATCAACCCCGACTACCTGGAATCGGCGAAGGTCGTCGACACTGAGCCCAAGCAGGTCGTGCTGTACAAGCTCAACCAGCAGGCCGTGTGGAGCGACGGACGCGAGATCGGGGCCGCCGACTTCGCCGCCCAGTGGCGCGCCCTGTCCGGCAAGGACTCCGCGTACTGGACGGCCCGCAACGCCGGCTACGACCGCATCGAGAAGATCGAGCGGGGCAAGAACAACCTGGAGATCCGCGTCACGTTCAGCCGGCCCTACGCCGACTGGAAGGCGCTGTTCTCGCCGCTGTACCCCAAGGACGTCATGGGGACCGCGGACTCCTTCAACGACGGCGCGCGACGCAAGCTCAAGGTGACCGCGGGGCCCTTCGCGGTGAAGAAGGTCGACCGCAAGGCCGGCAAGGTCAGCCTCACGCGCAACCCGCGCTGGTGGGGCCACCCAGGCAAGCTCGCCGAGATCGACCTGGTGGCCGTCGCCCGCGACAAGCGGGCCACCGCGCTCGCCGACGGCAAGCTCGATCTGGCCGAGATCGATCCCGCGGAAGCCGAGCGCATCACCCTCGCCGCCCGGCACAAGGACGGTGCCCCGTTGCAGGGGGCCTCCGCGACGGACGGGACGCACCCGGCGGGCGCCAAGAGCGAGACGGACAAGTCCTCGGAGAAGAAGGACAAGTCCTCGCAGAAGAGCGAGAAGAGCGAGAAGAGCAAGGCCGCGGAGGAGGACGGGAAGGCCCGGGCGGACGAGAGCGAGGGCGAGGACGAGGGCGAGGAGAGGAGCGAGGAGAGGAGCGAGGAGAAGAGCGAGAAGAAGAGCGAGAAGAAGAGCGAGAAGAAGAGCGAGAAGGACTCCGCAGGCGCGAAGGGCAGCGAGGCGAAGGCGAAGGAGGCCCGTCGGCAGTCGGCGCTGCGCGACTTCGTGGTCCGCAAGTCCCTCGAACCCGCCTTCACCCAGCTCGCCCTCAACGGCTCCGAGGGCCCCCTCGCCGACGAACGCGTCCGTCGCGCGGTGGCCCGCGCCCTGGACCGCAAGGAACTCGCCCGGGTCGTCCTCAAGCCGCTCGGCCTGCCCGCCGAGCCGGTCGGCAGCCATCTCGCCCTCCTCGGCCAGGAGGCGTACGCCGACAACAGCGGCGCCCTCGGCGACCAGGACACCGCGGAGGCACGGGCGCTGCTCGCGGACGCCGGGTGGGTGCCCGGCGGGCCGGTCAAGGAGCAGAAGAAGACGGAGAAGGCGGCCGGGTCCAAGGGCAAGAAGACGGACACCGACGACAGCCCCGGCGACGGCGGGACGTACATCGTCGGTGAGGACGACAAGCCGTCCGAGGCCGACAGGGAGCTGCGGCAGGACCCCAAGGAGCACACCGGGAAGCAGGAGCAGCAGGCCGGCGCGAGGTCGGGCACGCACACGGACGAGCAGGCCGCCAGGCAGCTGGACAGCAAGCAGTACGCCAAGCAGGGCGGGGTTCCGGGGGCGTACGCGCCCAAGGGGACGGCC
Organism: Streptomyces sp. NPDC060027; assembly: GCF_042737005.1. Taxonomy (NCBI): domain Bacteria; kingdom Bacillati; phylum Actinomycetota; class Actinomycetes; order Kitasatosporales; family Streptomycetaceae; genus Streptomyces; species Streptomyces sp. NPDC060027. The sequence goes on along the minus strand of NZ_JBHWVI010000065.1, from coordinate 9,946 downwards.
GCTCCGGCGGGCGCGGCGGCCAATGCCCTCGCCAAGGACGGCAAGCCGCTGTCGCTCCGCTTCGTCCTGCCTTCCGGGCCGGGCTCGGAGTCACTGCGCGCTGTCGCCGACCGGATCGCGCGGATGCTCCGGGGCATCGGTATCCGTACGGACATCTCGAAGGTCTCCGACGTGAGCTACTTCACGGACCACATCGCCTCGGGCCAGTACGACCTGGCGCTCTACTCGTGGCCCGCCTCCGCCTTCCCGGCCACCGACGCCCGCCCGATCTACGCCAAGCCCGTCCCGGCGGCCGACGGCTCGCTGAGCGTCGAGCAGAACTACACCCGCGTCGGCACCGACCAGGTCGATCAGCTGTTCGATCAGGCGCTGTCCACCCTGGACGCGGACGAGGAGCGCTCTCTCGTCCGCAAGGCGGACGCCCGCATCTGGGCCGCGGCCGGCTCCATCCCCCTCTACCAGCGACCTCAGCTCACGGCGGCGCGCAAGGACGTCGTGAACGCCGGAGCCTTCGGATTCCAGACTCCGGTGTACGAGGACATGGGCTTCCTGAAGAAGGGCGCGCATCCCTCGGCGAGCCCGTCGAAGAGCGGGTGAACGGCCGGGCCCGCGGAAAAGCACCATGCGGGTAGGGGTACGCCGACCTGAGAAGTCAAGTCGCACAGCCCGCATGTCGTCTTTCTGCGGACCCTAAGGTGAGTCCCGTATCCCGTGATGATCACGGGATACGGGCATGCAGGGGGGCAGCCATGTACCGGCGCACGTTCACGACCATGGCGGCGGGTCTCGCCGCGGGTGCACTGCTCCTCGGTGCCACAGCCTGCACCAGCGGCGGGGACGGCCGGGACGAGAAGGACCACGCGGCCGCGACGTGCGCGCACGGCACGTACGCCTGGTCCGGCATCGTGCGCGAGCGGAAGCTGACCGGGCTCGCCGACCCGATCAGGCTGAAGAAGAAGACGGACTCCGTCTCGGTGCCGATCAAGCCGGTGAAGGGCGTCAGCTACAAGCCCCACATGACGTCCACGGGCGCCGGAGTCCTCGCGGCGGACGCCATCAAGGCACTGGGCCGGCATCTCAAGACGGAGGAACCGCTCGCGGACCCCTCGAAGTCGGACGCCGCCGCGCGTATCGCCGCCCGCGAGACCTGCCCGGCCGGTTCTCCGGCGGCGAAGAGCGCCTGATCAAGAGGCCGGGACCGCCTCCGCGGGCCCTCGCGCCCGAGCCTGCGGAGGCCGCCTCCGTCCGGGCCACGTACCATGGGGTAAGGCCGTGGCGTGTTCAGCCCGGCAGGCCCCGCGCTGCGGAGGCCGTCCACTCACTCCGGGAGAAGCGCCTCAATATGGCCACGCGCCACGACATCCGCAACGTCGCCATCGTCGCCCACGTCGACCACGGCAAGACCACTCTGGTCGACGCCATGCTCAAGCAGGCCGGTGCCTTCGCCGCGCACGCCGCCGAGTCGCTCGACGACCGCATGATGGATTCGAACGACCTGGAACGTGAGAAGGGCATCACGATCCTGGCGAAGAACACGGCGGTCAAGTACCACCCGAAGGATGGCGGCGACGTCATCACGATCAACATCATCGACACCCCCGGCCACGCCGACTTCGGTGGTGAGGTCGAGCGCGGTCTGTCGATGGTGGACGCGGTCGTCCTGCTCGTCGACGCCTCCGAGGGCCCGCTGCCCCAGACGCGCTTCGTGCTGCGCAAGGCGCTGCAGGCCCGCCTGCCCGTCATCCTGTGCATCAACAAGACGGACCGCCCGGACTCGCGCATCGAAGAGGTCGTGAACGAGGCGTACGACCTCTTCCTCGACCTGGACGCCGACGAGGAGCAGATCGAGTTCCCGATCGTCTACGCGTGTGCGCGTGACGGCGTGGCCTCGCTGACCAAGCCGGAGGACGGCACCGTGCCGGCCGACAGCGACAGCCTGGAGCCGTTCTTCACCACGATCCTGGAATCCGTCCCGGCCCCGTCCTTCGACGAGTCCGCGCCGCTCCAGGCCCACGTGACCAACCTGGACGCCGACAACTTCCTCGGCCGTATCGCGCTGCTCCGCGTCGAGCAGGGCGAGCTGCGCAAGGGCCAGACCGTCACGTGGATCAAGCGCGACGGCACGATGTCCAACGTGCGCATCACCGAGCTGCTGATGACCGAGGCGCTCACCCGCAAGCCCGCCGAGGTGGCCGGCCCCGGTGACATCTGCGCCGTCGCCGGTATCCCGGACATCATGATCGGCGAGACCCTCGCCGACCCCGAGAACCCGGTCGCGCTGCCGCTGATCACGGTCGACGAGCCGGCGATCTCCATGACCATCGGCACGAACACCTCGCCGCTGGTCGGCCGTGGCGGCACGGGCAAGGGCGCGGACGCCAAGGCCGCGGTCAAGGACAAGGACCGCAAGGTCACCGCCCGCCAGGTCAAGGACCGCCTCGACCGCGAGCTGGTCGGTAACGTCTCCCTCCGTGTGCTCGACACCGAGCGCCCGGACGCCTGGGAGGTCCAGGGCCGCGGTGAGCTCGCGCTCGCCATCCTGGTCGAGCAGATGCGCCGTGAGGGCTTCGAGCTGACCATCGGCAAGCCGCAGGTGGTCACCCAGGTCATCGACGGCAAGGTCCACGAGCCCGTCGAGCGCATGACGATCGACGTCCCCGAGGAGCACATGGGCGCGGTCACGCAGCTCATGGGCGTCCGCAAGGGCCGCATGGACAACATGTCGAACCACGGATCCGGCTGGGTCCGTCTGGAGTTCGTCGTCCCGTCCCGCGGCCTCATCGGCTTCCGGACCGAGTTCCTGACCGGTACGCGCGGTACGGGCATCGCCCACTCCATCCACGAGGGCCACGAGCCGTGGTTCGGCACCCTGACGACCCGTAACAACGGTTCGCTGGTCGCCGACCGCGCGGGCGCCGTCACCGCGTTCGCGATGACGAACCTCCAGGAGCGCGGTGTGCTGTTCACCGACCCCGGCACCGAGGTGTACGAGGGCATGATCGTCGGCGAGAACTCCCGCGCCGACGACATGGACGTGAACATCACCAAGGAGAAGAAGCTCACCAACATGCGGTCCGCCGCCGCCGACTCGTTCGAGGCGATCGTCCCGCCGCGCAAGCTCTCCCTGGAGCAGTCCCTCGAGTTCTGCCGCGACGACGAGTGCGTCGAGGTGACCCCGGAGTCCGTTCGTATCCGCAAGGTCGTTCTCGACCAGAAGGAGCGCGGTCGCACCGCCAGCCGCGCCAAGCACGGCTGATCCGCTCCGGTCCCTCCCAGGACGACTTCGGGCACCCCGCGTTCGCGCGGGGTGCCCGAAGTGTTTTACGGCCGCTGTGCGGGTGCCCGAAGTGTTTTACGGCTGCTGGGCGGGGTGCCCTCCGTGGCACCTGTCGCTCCCTCACCGGCCTGACGCGGGCAGGTGACGGCCGCGTCACAAGGACCGGCGGAAGGGAGGGATGCGGGGGTCGAGGGGCGGGTAGGGAAAACCCTTCATTGTGTGGCTGAGGCCTTCCGGTGTGGCCGATTCCCACTACCCTGCTCACCACGTGGGTCCTGTCGGGCCGCGCCGCACCTCAGGTGCCCCGCGCCCTCACGGACCTACCCGCCCGATCACCGAACGGCAGTCGCGTTCGCCCAGTGGCGGGCGCTCGGCACCGCGGTACGCGAGCACGCTGACGGCGCTCATGCACGCCGACCACGGTGGCCGCAACTCCTTTTTCCGCCCGTTCGTTCGGTATGCGGACAGTCGAAACCGTTAGATGTGTAACAAGTCCGTTTCGCAGGGATCTTTCGGCAAACCCTTTGTCCGGATTTTGGAACAAGTGGGCGCCAGGTGTGATCGAACCGAGACCTTGCGAGTGTGGTCGGGTCCTTGCCCATGGCAGATAGTTAGGCGAGCTCGGATCAACGGGTCACGCTGCAAGCGGCGCCGACTCACGAGCCCAGGGGGCACCCATTTTTCCCGACCCAAGTGGCCGGGGTGTGAGCGGTGTTCCCTCTTGCGGTGAACCAATGGACTCATGAGGAGGAACCCATGCGCGGTGCCAAGAGCGCCAAGTGGGTCGCGATAGCCGCGGTTGTGGCGCTGGGCGCGACCGCCTGTGGTGGTAGCGGCGACGGTGACAGCGGCAAGGACAACAAGGCCGCGGTCGACCCGAACGGCAAGTTCTCGGTCGAGGTGGGCGAGCCGCAGAACCCCCTGCAGCCGGCCAACACCATGGAGTCCAACGGCAGCATTGTCATCAAGTCCTTGTTCTCCCAGCTCGTCGACTATGACGAGAAGGGCAACATCGTCATGGTGAACGCCGAGTCGGTGGACACCAAGGACAACAAGACCTACACGGTCAAGCTGAAGGACGGCTGGAAGTTCCACGACGGCACCCCGGTGACCGCCGAGTCCTTCGTCAAGTCGTGGAACTGGTCCGCGAACGTCAAGAACAAGCAGACCAACAGCTTCTGGTTCTCCGACATCCAGGGCTACGACGACGTCGCGCCGGCGAAGGGCGCCCCGAAGGCCGACACGATGTCCGGTCTGAAGGTCGTCGACGCCACCAGCTTCACCATCACTCTCTCGAAGCCGATCCCGTACTACGTGTACAAGCTCGGCTACGAGGTCTTCTCGCCGCTGCCGGAGTCCTTCTTCAAGGACCCCAAGGCCGCGGGCGAGAAGCCGGTCGGCAACGGCCCCTACAAGTTCGTCTCCTGGGAGCACAAGAAGCAGATCGAGGTCGCCAGGAACGACGACTACCAGGGTCCGAACAAGGCCAAGAACGGTGGTGTGATCTTCAAGAACTACACCAACCTCGAGACGGCCTACGAGGACCTGAAGTCCGGCAACGTCGACGTCCTGCGTCAGATCGCGCCCAAGGACCTGCCGGTCTACAAGGCGGACCTCGGCGACCGTGCCGTGGACAAGGCCTACTCGGCGATCCAGACCATCGCCCCGGCCTTCTACACCAAGCAGTGGAAGAACATCGACCCCAAGGTCCTGCAGGGCCTGTCGATGGCGATCGACCGCAACACCATCACGAAGACCGTGCTCAATGGCACCCGTGAGCCGGCCACCGGCTGGGTCGCCAAGGGCGTCCTCGGCTACGAGCCGAACGCCGGCGGCGACGTCTTCAAGTACGACCCGGCCAAGGCCAAGTCCCTCATCAAGGAGGGTGGCGGCGTCCCGGGCAACAAGATCTCCATCCAGTTCAACGCGGACGGCGGTCACAAGGAGTGGGTGGAGGCGGTCTGCAACTCCATCACCAACGCGACGGGCGTCAAGTGCTCGGGCGACTCCAAGGCCGACTTCCAGGCGGACCTCAAGGCGCGTGACGCGCAGGAGGTCAAGTCCCTGTACCGCAGTGGCTGGGTGCTGGACTTCCCGATGAACTCCAACTTCATCCGTGACCTGTTCGGCAGCAAGTCGGACGGCAACCAGAGCGGCTTCTCCAACAAGAAGATCGACGCAGCGATCGCGGCCGCCGACAGCGCCGCCACGCTGGAGGACTCGGAGAAGCAGTACCAGGCGATCGAGAAGTCGCTGCCCGAGTACATGCCGAGCATTCCGCTCTGGTACTACAAGGTCAACGCGGGCTACTCGGCCAAGGTCACGGGCGTCGCGTACGCCCAGGACGGCGACCCGATCCTGACCGGCGTTCAGGTCAAGAAGTAACCGCAATCAGCCCGTTAATCCCGGGTGCGGCGCCACGCGCGCCGCACCCGGGGGGACGGCTGCGGCCGAGAGGCCCTTTCCCCATGCGTCGGACGCCGATGCGCGGGGAAAGGGCCCGTCGGCTGCCGCTGTAACTGACATGGAGGCACGATGGGGCGCTACGTCGCACGACGACTGCTCCAGATGATCCCGGTCTTCATCGGGACCACCCTGTTGATTTTCCTCATGGTCTACGCCCTGCCCGGTGACCCCGTGCGAGGGCTCTTCGGTGACAAGGGCGGAAGCCCTCAGGTCATCGCGGCCCTGAGACACTCGTACGGCCTGGACCAGCCGATCCTGGTGCAGTACTTCAATTACATGAAGGACATGATCCTTCATGCCGACTTCGGCACGCAGATAGCCAGCGGCCGGCCGGTCACGGACGTGCTCGGCGAGGCGTTCCCCGTGACGCTGCGCCTCGCGGCGCTGGCCTTCCTCATCGAGATGGTCCTGGGCATAGCCCTCGGTGTCGTCGCCGGCCTGCGCGCCGGACGCTTCACGGACAACGCCATCCTGCTGGTCTCGCTCCTGCTGATCTCGGTCCCGGTGTTCGTCCTCGGCTTCATCCTGAAGGTGGTCTTCGCCTTCAACCTCGAATGGCTGCCGCCGAACGTCAACGACTCCCACAACGTCAACGATCTGCTGATGCCGGCCATCGTGCTGGCGACCGCGTCGCTCGCGTACGTGACCCGACTGACCCGTACCTCGATCGCGGAGAACGTGCGCGCCGACTACATCCGCACCGCCGTCGCCAAGGGTCTGCCGAAGCGCCGCGTGGTGGGCGTCCACCTCATGCGCAACTCGATGATCCCCGTGGTGACCTACCTCGGTACCGACATCGGCGCGCTCATGGGCGGTGCCGTCGTCACCGAGGGCCTGTTCAACATCCAGGGCGTCGGAGGCACGATCTACCAGGCGATCGGCCGCCGCGAGGGCACCACCCTCGTCGGGCTGGTCACGATCCTCGTGATCATCTACCTCCTCGCCAACTTGCTTGTCGACCTGCTGTACGCGGTCCTGGACCCGAGGATTCGCTATGCCTGACCTGACCAAGACCGCCGCGGACAGCGTGGCCGAGCAGACGGTCGTCGCCGTCGATCCCGCGCCGCAGCCGCGGGTGAAGGCAGAGAAGGCACGCAGCCTCTGGGGCGACGCGTGGCAGGACCTGCGCCGCAGCTGGATCTTCATCATCTCGGCGGTGCTGATCCTGATACTGCTGGCGATCACCTTCTTCCCTTCGTGGTTCACCGGCGCCGACCCGGGCCACGGCGACCTCGCCAAGCACTTCCTGCAGAAGCCCAGGTACGGCCAGTTCTTCTCGGCCGACTGGCTGGGCTACGACCAGCAGGGCCGCAGTGTCTACGCACGCCTGATCTACGGCACCCGCGCGTCCGTGGCGGTCGGCTTCGGCACCACTCTCGCGGTGACGCTGGCCGGCGGTTTCGTCGGAATGATCGCGGGCTACTTCGGCGGTCTCGTCGACTCGCTGCTCTCGCGTCTGACGGACGTCTTCTTCGGCATCCCGTTCCTGCTCGGCACGATGGTCATCTTGAACTCCTTCCCGGAGCGCACGACCTGGGTCGTCATCGGGGCGCTGAGCTTCTTCGGATGGACACAGATCGCCCGCGTCATGCGCGGTGCGGTGATCACCACCAAGCAGGCCGACTACGTCCACGCCGCCAAGGCCCTGGGCGCGAGCACCCCGCGGATCATGCTCCGGCACATCCTGCCGAACACCATGGCCCCGGTGATCGTCGTCGCCACCATCTCGCTCGGCATCTACATCTCCGCCGAGGCGACCCTGTCGTACCTGGGCCTGGGCCTGAACGGCGTCTCGTGGGGCAACGACATCTCCGACGGCGGCGCCCAGATCCGTGTCGCCCAGTGGATCATGCTCTACCCGTCGATCATGCTCATCACCACGGTGCTGGCATTCATCATGCTCGGTGAGGCCGTCCGCAACGCCCTCGATCCGAAGCTGCGCTGAGGGAGGCGTACGTGACCATCATCCTAGACAACGCCCCGGTGCCTGCTCCGCGTGACGGAGGCGACGACGGCCCGCTGCTCGAAGTGCGTGACCTGCACGTCGAGTTCCACACCCGCGAGGGCGTGGCGAAGGCCGTCAACGGTGTCAACTACAGCGTCAGCGCGGGCGAGACGCTCGCCGTGCTCGGTGAGTCCGGCTCCGGCAAGTCGGTGACCGCCCAGGCCATCATGGGCATCCTCGACATGCCGCCGGCCAGCATCCCGCAGGGCGAGATCCTCTTCCGCGGCCAGGACATGCTCAAGATGTCCAACGAGGAGCGGCGCAAGATTCGCGGCCAGAAGATCGCCATGATCTTCCAGGACGCGCTCAGCTCGCTCAACCCGGTTCTGTCCGTCGGCTACCAGCTCGGCGAGATGTTCCGGGTGCACCAGGGCCTCTCCAAGAAGGAGGCCAAGGCCAAGTCGATCGAGCTGATGGACCGGGTGAAGATCCCGGCCGCCGCGGCCCGAGTGAACGACTACCCGCACCAGTTCTCGGGCGGTATGCGCCAGCGCATCATGATCGCGATGGCGCTGGCCCTGGAGCCGGACCTGATCATCGCCGACGAGCCCACCACGGCGCTCGACGTGACGGTCCAGGCCCAGGTCATGGACCTGCTGGCGGACCTTCAGCGCGAGTACAACATGGGTCTGATCCTGATCACCCACGACCTCGGCGTCGTCGCCGACGTCGCGGACAAGATCGCGGTGATGTACGCGGGCCGGATCGTGGAGCGCGCCCCGGTCCACGAGCTGTACAAGCGCCCGGCGCATCCGTACACGAGGGGTCTGCTGGACTCGATCCCGCGCCTGGACCAGAAGGGCCAGGAGCTGTACGCGATCAAGGGCCTGCCGCCCAACCTGCTGCACATTCCGGCCGGTTGCGCCTTCAACCCGCGCTGCCCCAAGGCCCAGGACATCTGCCGCACCGAGGTGCCGACGCTGCTCCCGGTGAGCGAGCAGGACGGTACCGAACTGGTCGGCCGCGGTTCGGCCTGCCACTTCTGGAAGGAGACGATCCATGGCTGAGCTCAGCAAGAACGACGAGCAGGAGGCCACTCCGAACGTCTCCGAGGTGGAGGTCGTCGACGCCCACTCCGAGACGGAGGCGGTCGCCGCGATCGAGGCCCCGATCGACCGGGGTGAGCCGATTCTGCAGGTGCGCAACCTGGTGAAGCACTTCCCGCTCACCCAGGGCATCCTGTTCAAGCGGCACATCGGCGCGGTGAAGGCCGTCGACGGCGTCTCCTTCGATCTGTACCAGGGCGAGACGCTGGGCATCGTGGGCGAGTCCGGCTGCGGCAAGTCCACCGTGGCCAAGCTGCTGATGAACCTGGAGCGGGCCACCGCGGGCGAGATCTTCTACAAGGGTCAGGACATCACCAAGCTGTCCGGACGCGCGCTGAAGGCCGTGCGCCGCAACATCCAGATGGTCTTCCAGGACCCGTACACCTCGCTCAACCCCCGGATGACCGTCGGCGACATCATCGGGGAGCCGTACGACATCCACCCCGAGGTCGCGCCCAAGGGCGACCGGCGGCGCCGGGTCCAGGACCTGCTGGACGTGGTCGGGCTCAACCCCGAGTACATCAACCGCTATCCGCACCAGTTCTCCGGCGGCCAGCGCCAGCGCATCGGCATCGCCCGCGGTCTCGCGCTCAACCCCGAGATCATCATCTGCGACGAGCCGGTGTCGGCGCTGGACGTATCGGTGCAGGCGCAGGTCATCAACCTGATGGAGCGGCTGCAGGACGAGTTCGACCTCTCCTACCTCTTCATCGCGCACGACCTGTCGATCGTGCGGCACATCTCCGACCGGGTCGGCGTGATGTACCTCGGCAAGATGGCGGAGATCGGCACCGACGAGCAGATCTACGACCACCCGACGCACCCCTACACCCAGGCCCTGCTGTCGGCCGTACCGCAGCCGGACCCGGAGGCCCGGGAGCACCGGGAGCGGATCATCCTGACCGGCGACGTGCCGTCCCCGGCCAATCCGCCGTCGGGCTGTTCCTTCCGTACCCGCTGCTGGAAGGCCGAGGCCCGGTGCGCCGCGGAGGTCCCGCTGCTGGCGGTCCCCGAACGCTTCCTGGCCACGGACTCCCCGGCGTCCCACGAATCGGCGTGCCACTTCGCCGAGGAGAAGGACGTCGTGCACGCGGCGTGACCTGACCCATCAGCACAGAACCGGTGCCCGACACCTCACGAGAGGTGCCGGGC